>JAADDL010000164.1 GCA_013153915.1 Campylobacterota bacterium | reverse complement strand
CAGCTATGCTTTTTGCTACTTGGCTACTATAAAAGAGTTTTAAATAGCATCAAAATGAGAAAAGATTTGGACTTTGAGAAGAAAAGTTTTTATATCAGAAAGATACAAGACAAATTGCAAAAATTAAAAAGAAGAGAGTTGGTAGAGTATGAAAAATTTTAAGGCTTTGGCGCTATTTAGCGGCGGATTGGACAGCATGATAGCCGTCAAACTCATAAAAGAGCAAGGTGTAGACGTAACGGCGCTTTTTATCGACACGGGTTTTGGCAGTACGAAAGAAAATATCGAATTGGTAAAAAAAAGAGCTTTGGAGTGCGGTGCGGATTTTGAAGCGGTAAATATACGAGAAAATTTTATCCAAGAGATACTCTTTTCACCAAAATACGGTTACGGAAAAAACTTCAATCCCTGCATAGATTGTCATGCTAACATGATTAGGGTAGCCAAAGCTTTGCTTCCAAAATACGGTGCGGATTTTATCATTACCGGAGAAGTGATAGCCCAAAGACCGATGAGCCAAAGAAAAGATGCTCTTATGCAGGTAAAAAAACTCTCCGGTACCGATGAGGAAAATATACTTCTAAGACCTCTTAGCGCAAAACTTTTAGAGCCTACCAAGCCTGAAATAGAGGGATGGGTGGATAGGGAAAAACTGCTTGATATCAGCGGCAGAAATAGAGAAACCCAGCTCAAACTCGCAAAAAAATACGGCTTTGAAGATTATGATACTCCGGCGGGCGGTTGTCTTTTGACGGATCAAAAATTTTCTCAAAGATTAAGAGAGTTTATAAAATTTGACAAGCTCGAAGCTAGCGATGTGGACTTGTTAAAAATCGGAAGGCACTTAAGACTTCCAAACGGAGCAAAACTCATAGTCGGCAGAAATCACGAAGAGAACCAAAAAATAAAAGAGTTTATAAATGAAAAAATGAGCCTTGTTAGAGCCGAGGGGGTACCCTCGCCTACTTCTTGCATCGACAAAAACGCTTCAAAAGAGGACAGAGAGCTTGCGGCCAAAATCATCCTAACTTTTACCAAAGCAAAACCGGATGAAACATATAGAGTGATATTTGAGGATGAAACGATAGAAGCATCACCTTTTAAAAGCAGGGAAGAGGCACATAAATATTTTGTATGATAATTTTTTAAGATTTATTTGATATAATTTCAATCCACTAAGTGGGGCATTAGCTCAGTTGGGAGAGCACGACGCTGGCAGCGTCGGGGTCAGCGGTTCGAGCCCGCTATGCTCCACCATTTATATTGATTCTCCTTTTTAAGCATCTTTTATTATTTCGATTTTCTCAATTTTTTAGATATAATTTTGTTAAATATCAAAAAGAGGGTTGTTATGTCAAAAAAAGATGAAATTTTATCAACCATTAGACACTTAAAACCAAAATATCAAAAAGAGGGTGTTATCCTGCTTGGCTTGTTTGGCTCTTATGCAAAGGATAAAGCCTCTAAATATAGTGATATTGATATAGCATATAGACTTGACTATGGTAAATTTTCAAAATATTATAAAGACGGTTTCTCAAAGCTTATAAGACTTGAAGAGATAAAAAAAGAGCTTGAAAAAGAGTTTAAAACAAAAGTGGATTTTGTGCCGAATTCAAATCAAGATATACAGAAGGATTTAATCAGTGTCTAAAGCTATTATGGTAAGATTGAAAAAAATTCTTCAAGCTATTGAAGATATAGAGTTTATCGTAAACTCAAAAGATATAAAAGTTACCAAAGCGATAAATGATAAACTTATAAAACCTGCCATTAGAATGAATATCATAAGAATTGCCGAGCAATTTAACAAACTGAAAAACGAAAATGAGTTTGAAATATTGGAACACTTTGACAAAAAAGATCTACAGGGTATAAGTGCTTTGAGAAATTATATAGCTCACGACTATGACAGTACGGATGATAACATCATAGAGGATGTCATCAGGTACAACTTACCGAATTTAAAAAAGAGAGTGTTGGAAATAATAAAATAATTTTTTGCGGTAATCTTTGCGGTAACACATAAGGTTTGAACTCAATAAATCCCTTTATTAAAGCATTTATACAACTGATACCATTCCGCTATGCTCCACCATTTATATTTATTTTAAACAATTTACCGCCGTAATTTATTTTATTTACTTTTATTGTTTATAAACATCAAATCTTGCCCTCTCTTACCATCTCTTTTAAGACCCTTTTTAAAACCTTTCCGGTTGCGTTTTTTGGAAGTTCGTCTACGAAATATATATTTTTAGGTATCTTGAAGTTCGCAAGATGGTTTTTAAGATACTTCTTTATATCGTTTTCGCTTAAAGAGTCTTTGGCGTCATCTTTTAAAACCACAAAAGCTACCGGCACCTCATCTCCCGTGGCTTCGTTTTTCTCTCCTATGACCGCTGCGGCGTCCACCTCGTCAAGCTGATATAAAAGCTCCTCTATTTCTCTTGGGTAGATATTGATGCCTTTTGAGATGATGAGGTCTTTTTTTCTATCCATTATAAAAATAAAACCGTCCTCATCCATCTTAACAAGGTCTCCTGTTTTAAGCCAACCGTTGATGATAGTCTCTTTAGTAGCGTCTTCTCTTTTGTAATATCCCTGCATCACGCAATCGCCGTTTACTATAAGCTCACCTACCTCACCTGTCGGAACTTCAAGCATATCTTCATCGACTGCTTTAACCTCATATCCGGGAAGTGCGGGACCGACCGAAAGAGGCTTTTGTTTATCAAGCCTATTGACCGCCACCACGGGTGAACACTCGCTAAGACCGTACCCCTCAAGAAGAGTGGCTTTTGGAAATTTTACTTTAAACTGCTCCAAAACCTTTTCACTTAAAGGCGCACCGCCGCTTACGAAAACTCTTATCTTGTTAAACCACATAAAATACCATGGAACCTTAGCTTTGATAAGAGCGTTATATACGGTAGGGATACCCAAAAATATCGTAACCCTTTTTAGTAAAACCTGCTTTAAGACATTTGAAAAAGGAAATATAGACTTAACTATCACAATGGACGAAGCCGAATAAAACGGCAAAAGCACCGTCGTCGTCAAAGTAAAGGAGTGAAACATCGGAAGATATACCACAAATCTATCTTTTTGGGTTAAGTGTATAATCTCATTTATAGCCACAAGATTTGAAAAGATATTTCTATAGCTTAGCATAGCCCCCTTAGGCTTACCCGTAGTGCCGGATGTATAGACGATACAAGCTATATCGTCAAGCATCGGCTCTTTTGATAACTGCTCGTGAGTATCTAAGCTTTGAGCTATCTCAAGAAAACTATAGTTTTTCTCATCAAGCTCTTTATAATCTCCCGTCCAAACTATCTTTTCTACGCCCGTCGTATATACAAGCCCCTTTGTCTCTTTTGCAAACTTAGGAGAACTTACAAGAAGTTTTGCCTCGCAATCGTTTACGATATACTCATACTCGTCTTTTTTT
>JAADDL010000051.1 GCA_013153915.1 Campylobacterota bacterium | reverse complement strand
TAACCACCTCTTTAACTCTCTTTTTATCGCCTATATTTCCGGGATTTATACGGATACAATCCACACTTTTCGCCGCTATCAACGCAAAACGGTAGTTAAAGTGGATATCCGCCACCAAAGGCAAGGAGCTTCTTTTTTTGATCTCTTCAAGAGCGTAAGCGTCTTCATAGTCAGGTACGGCGACTCTGACTATATCGCATCCTGCGAAATGGAGCCTTTTTATCTGCTCCAAGGTAGCTTCCACATCGGCAGTCTTAGAAAATGTCATAGACTGTACGCTTATAGGTGCATTACCGCCAACCGCCACATCGCCTACATATATCTTTTTTGTTTTGTATCTTTTTATCATAAAAATATTATATCAAAATCTAACTAAAAGATAAGGGGTCCATGTCTATTTCGCAGAAGTTTTCTTTGCAAAAGGAGGCTATTTTTATGAGTGATTTTGCGGAAGTTGACCTTAGTAGGATATTGTATCTATATTTTTTACTTATCTTTGCGATAAAAGCTTCTCCGCTACCGACTATCTCAACATCACCTTCTTTGTGTTTTTTTATACACTCCAAGATTTTTTCCGTCAAGTCTTTGGCTTTTTGTCTATCTTGGTTAGCCACGACAATCCTAAGAAGTTTCATAAAAGGCGGATACAATCCTTTCCTAAACTCCATTTCATCTTTTAAAAAACTCTCATAATCCTCGATATATCTTTTAAAAAACTCTTCGTTTGAAGTTTGGATGAGTACTTTTCCTCTACCGCCCCTTCCGCTTCTTCCGGCTATTTGTACCGCAAGAGATAGTGCGTTTTCCCTAGCTCTAAAGTCGTTTTGCGAAAGTAAAGTATCTATGCCTAGTATCACGGCAAGTTCGATATCTCGATAATCATGTCCTTTGCTTAACATTTGAGTTCCCACAAGGATATCTATCTTTTTTTCATTGAAGTTTTTTAGTATCTCTTTTAATCTTTTTTCACTTTTAACGGCGTCTTTGTCAAATTTTTCTATCCTTGCGTCCGAAAATATACCCTCAAGTCTCTCTTTGACCTCTTGAGTACCCATCCTAAAAGAGCCTAACTTTTCTCCTTTACAATTTGGGCAAACTTTGGGAATCCTTTGAGCGTACCCGCAATAGTGGCACTTTAGGGCGTTATTGTATCTATGCAAACTCATCCCGACCGAACAAAAAGGACACTTTATCACTTCACCGCAATCAAAACAGCTAATATACTTAAAATTCGCTCTTGTCGGCAAAAAGACGATAGCTTGCTTTTTCTCCTCTAAAATCTTCGATATGTTAAAGATGACTTTATCACTTATGTCGTCTCGGTTTTTTTCATAGATATACTCTTTTTCGCTTTTGATATATCTCTCTTTTAGCCTAAAGGTTTTTAGTTTATGATAACTATTTAGCGAAGGCGTAGCCGAGCCTAAGACGACTTTTATATCTAAAATTTTAGCAAAATATATACTCAAATCTTTTGCGTTATATCTCGGTTTTGAGTTTGATTTGTAGCTATCGTCATGCTCTTCATCAACCACTATAAGCCCGAGATTCGCCAACGGCAAAAAGAGTGCCGATCTAGCTCCCGCTACGACTTTTATCTCGTTTTTATAGATTTTTTCTAAAATCTCTTTTTTTCTTTTTTTGGTAACTTTTGAGTGCCAGATCGCCAAAGTATCGCCAAAATACTCTCTTAGTCTCTTTTCCGTTTGCGGAGTCAAAGATATCTCAGGCATCAAAAATATAGCGCTTTTGCCCTCTTTTAAGATTTTAGCAATCATTGAGATATAAATCTCCGTTTTACCGCTTCCGGTATCTCCAAAAAGCAAAGAGACCTTTTGTTTTTCTAAAAAAGAGAGTGCGTTTTCTTGCATATAGGTTAGTTTCGGGGCGGTAATCGCCAAAATATCGCTTTTTTGCGTATAAACGGTAGAAAACGGAACAAATATCGAACAAGCTTCTCCAAAAGAGCAGATGTAATATCTACTTATAAATTTTGCTATATCCATATACTCTTTAGTTAAAAAATTTTGGGAAATTTCTATGATATCATCACACTTGAAAGCCGGTTTTGAGACTTTTTTTACTACGATAGCCTCTTTTGGCTTTCCTCTTAGAGGCACTTTTACATAAGCACCCGCTTTTATATCGTCAACGAATTTATAAGTAAGAGTATCTAAAGGATTATTTAAAATAGCTACTTCATAATACTTTATGGCGAACCTTTTATGATTATTGGGCTAATCTTTTACAGTCACTATCTGCATGGTTGCAATCAAAACTACCCGTTGTGCTATTGTACTCAAAAGAGACATTTTTATCACTTCTTACGTAAAAAGCGTATTTGTTTGCGGCGGTTTTAACCCAGTGCCCGTCAATACCTTTTTTTGAATATATAGGATATTCTAAGATATTTGAAGCATTTCCGTCATTAAAGTAAAAAAGTTTTTGATCGTCTACATTATAACTCGTCACATTATCAAGTTTATCAGGATATGGGGTACTGTCTCCTTTTAGCATATTTCTTGATTTTTGTAAAGATATGCCGTTTCTTATAGCGGATACTTGGCTTTTTCCTTTTACTATAACAGCGTCGTTTCTAGTCACCATAAGCTTAGGTACTGCAATAGCCGCCAGTATACCTATAACGACTATAACAAATATAAGCTCCATCATCGTAAAAGCCGGTTTCATTTTCATTTTTTTACCTTTTTACAGAATTTTCGTTTAGCTGAACCGTTTGAAACAAGTCTTTTGCGTTACTTTGCAAATATTTACACAACAAATCACCGTTTATATTTGCGATAGCGCTTATATTGAGTTCGTATTTACTATCGATATAAACTATTTTCATGTCAACGCAATCAACACTACCTATCTTTATCTTGGTCTCGTTTTCTTCCATAGTAGCTACACCGGCTAAAGAAAATCTTCGCAACGTCTCCGACATTTTTGTCATATTTGATTCAACTTTTCCTTTATATAAAGTATATGTTAGTATCTCGTTTATAATATTGGTAATCTCCGTCTTTTTAGCAACCATCTTAGCGTCGTCTCTGGTGGTCATGAGTTTCGGAATCGCAAGGCTTGCCAATACGGCAATTATCACCATAGTAAATATAAGCTCGATTATCGTAAAAGCCGGTTTTTTTACATACATCTTAAACTAAAAAAGGGCAAGAGAAAAACTCTTGCCCTTGCTATATCTCATTTTATAAATATCAAATGATTAAAATACCACACCATTTCCGGCTATAGTAAAGTTTGCGTCCTTTATTCTGGCTTTTACGCCGGCACAGATATTTCCCCCAGAACTTGAATTATCTTTAACCGCAAATGTTGTACTATTAACTTCAAGCAATATACAATCTTCCATATTTCCGCTATTATCTTGCGCACCAATTACATAACTGCTAAGAAGTCCGCTTGTAATAACATGACTACTAAAAGCGTTATTCCAACCTGTCCAGCTACTATTTGTATCTTTTGCTTTACCTTGGTCCACCATAGTTTGTATTACTTGAGACATAGTCGCCAAATCTGTT
>JAADDL010000001.1 GCA_013153915.1 Campylobacterota bacterium | reverse complement strand
ATACAATCACCCCGACCAATACGGCAAAAAATAGCAAAAGCATTTTATCAAATATCAAAAAATTATAAAATTTACTATAACTTTTTTTGAATGTTGAAACGGATTTTACTCCGGGTATATCCATAAGCTTGTTTTTTATTATCAGAAGCTCTTTAGTGTTAGGCAATTTTTTTAATTTCAAAGAGTAAAATAGCGGAAGTATATTTTTTAGTTTTTTAATATCTCCCTCGGTTATATTGTTCTTTAATCTGTCAACTATCTTATCCGTCTTTATAATCTTTAAACTACTAATATCCGAAACCTTTTTTTTCAACAAGGATTCATCAAGCGGCACCTTAGAAACCAGTATAATAGAATAATCATTATGCAAATTTGTCTCATATTTATCTATAATCTTTTTTAAAACATAAAAACTCTCTACCGAAAAAAACAGCAAAAATAGAGGAAGCATAACGGAGATATGGTATTTAAGAAACCTCATCAATATGCCCTCCGTCTATAACAAATCTTTTGTAATTCATCCTAAGTAGGGACGGAATCTTGTGCGTAACAGTTATTACGGTAGTTCCCAGTTGAACGTTTGCCCCTCTAAGCAAACTCCAAATAACGGAACTCGAATATTCGTCAAGATTGCCCGTAGGCTCATCCGCGAGTATCAAAACCGGATTGTGTGCTAAAGCTCTAGCCATCGCTGCTCTTTGCTGTTCTCCACCGCTTAATTCAAGAGGATATTTATATGCCTTGTGAACCAATTTAACATGTTTTAAAAGCTTATGGGCTTGAGCGATACATACGTCTTTAGAAAAACCGGCTATCAATAAAGGAAGCATTATATTTTTCTCTATCGTCCAATTCTCAATAAGCTTATAATCTTGAAAAACTATACCGAGATGTTTTCTAAGAAAATTTTTGTCGGAATTAGATACGTTATTTAAACCTATACCACATACGTTTAAAGTGCCTTCTTGGGGAGCGATAGCCCCGTATAAAGACTTTAAAAAGGTCGATTTTCCGCTTCCGCTCTTTCCCGTAATAAAGACAAAATCTCTAGTGTTTATCCTTAAGCTCGCATTTTTTATTATAGGTTCGTTTTTTTTATATGCCAAAGTTAGATTTTCGGCTATTACGACACTTCTGTTTTCATCCATATATAAACTCTTTCACAATTTTATCCGCCAAAACATTTTGCTCGGTCGGCAAAATCTTTGAAGGTATATACTCTATACTATTTCTTTCAAACATCAAGTATCTATGTTCACTCTTATCATAAGAGCCGAAAGACAACTTTAAAACACCTACATCGTCTTTCGCTTTACAAATATTTTCAAAATGGACAAAATAGTCCTCTTTTCTTACGGTTTTGTTTTCAAATTTATCGTAAATATCGGAAAAGTTCACCTTTTTATCAAACTTTGGCAACTCTCGTGATACTTTAGGCTTGGAAAATTCACCGTTTACAAAAATGATATCGTAAATATTTTTCTCCATCCTCTTCCATCTATCTTCATACTTGCTCACAACATCAATATCACTATTTTTTTTGATTGTAATTTCACATTTTTTCAGCGACACGAAAAGTTCACAGGCATATTGAAAATAGTTTTCGCTATCGGTTCTAAGTTCAAGTTTGCCTCCAACCTTCAAAACCCTTACGGCTTCATCCAAAAAACTTTTCGATAAAACTCTCCTATGAGGTTTTTTATCCCAAGGCACGGGAAAATGAACATATATAGTATCAACAAAGTTGGATGAAAGTGTTTGTAGTAAAATTCTAGCATCATAATCAACAACATAGATGTTTTGAATATTTTGTATTTCACACTGTTTTAAAAGTTGCTCGATAGAAGGCTTATGTATCTCTATGCCGATATATATAGTATCGGGGTTTTTTTTGGCTTTATATAATATGTGCCGACCGCTACCAAAACCTATCTCAATCTCAACTCTTTTATCAGGTTTAAAATCTTGATAAAAATATATATCTTTTTGGTATGGAGATTTTTTATATAGACGATTTTTAGTCGAATATATATTGGAGTTTAGCACTTTAAAACCATTCACCTCAACAAATCCTTTCATAGCATCATGAACAATTTTTATATTTGTAGGCTTTGTGATTTTATCGGCCTTAATCAATATCTCTTTCTCTTTTTCAACAATTTTCAAAAAAAATTTCTCCCCTCTTCCTTCAACATATACCATTTTATCATAATTACAGACAAAAAGATATTTATATAGAAAATCCCCGCTTTCCAACGGAAAAGTTTTAAAATCTTTTTTTACGACATGTACATTTGGCATATATCAAGAGTTACCTTTTGGAATCTCGATACTTATCTCTTCAGACGGCTCCGACTCTATACCGTACTTATCAATAGCTATAATAGAATATTTATAGCTCATACCAGGAACGATATCGACATCAACATAACTGTTTTTATATATGTTTATATATTTCGTTGTTTTAGTATCAAAGCCACTTCCGACTCTTTTTATAACGGTATACTTAACAGCCCTATCGTCACCGGGTTCCCAGCTTATAACTACCGTAGATCCTCTTAAGACGACATTTTTAATTATAGGGGTTTTAGGGATAGATAAAGTCGTTCCCATAACGGGATTTTCTTGTTTTGGGGATTCAAGCCCCTGATCGTCCACGGCTGTAACTTTATAATATCTCGCTACACCGTCTTTTCCTATCAAATCATCAAATTTCGTATCTTTGGTCTTAGCTAAATATGAATAAAACAGATACGGCGTTACGGCTCTGTAAACCTTATAATAAGCTATATCTTTTCTTGGGTTTTTATCCCATCTAAGCTCAATCCTTTTAGGCAAATCTCTGCTTGCTCTCAATCCTGTTACCATAGGGGGCAAAGGCTTCGTACTGCCCTCTACGACTTGACTTGGAGTTGATACGATGCCGTCATAGGTTTCAACCTTGACTCTATATCTATATGTTTTATTATCCGGTAAATCTTTGTCGATATACTCGGCGTTCAATCTTCCGTCGATAATGGCGATATCCGTCCATTTCAAATCGGTCAAATCATTTCTTTGTATAATATATTTAGCAACTCTGGGATTTGGATCCGGTCTCCAAATAATCTTTATCCTATGAGGAAGCCCTGAAATAGCTTTTATGAACGGTACTGAAGATAGCAAAGGCATCGTTTTAGCCTCTACTATCTCACTCGGTTCGGATTCTCTGTATTTATCGCTAAAAGTTGACATTTTATAAAAATATGTAGTACCCGGTACCAGCTTGGTATCCACATAGTGAGAAACATACCTATCATCAATGGTAGCGATTTTGTGCAATTTCCCATCTTTTTTCAATGGATCAGACCTATAGATATAATAGCCTTTGATAGCGTCATTATAAACGGGCTTCCATTCAAAAGCCACTTCAGTCATATCAGTTAATATCTTTATATCTTTCACAGTAGGCATACTCGGGTCAATAACAACCTTTTGAGGTGTCGGTGTAATATTTTGACAACCGCTAACAAACAGTATCAACAGCGCCGAGGATATACTTAGTATCAATTTTTTCATCAAATTTCTCCTTATCG
>JAADDL010000152.1 GCA_013153915.1 Campylobacterota bacterium | reverse complement strand
TTTGTATGCGTGTAGTAACATTCTATGGTTTTTCTTTCCGCCATAAAGCGTATCTCCTATGATAGGGTGAGAGATGCTTTTTAGATGTACTCTTACCTGATGGGTTCTTCCCGTTTTTATCGTCACTTTTACCTTGGATCTTTTACCGATAATTTCCAAAGGTTCAACTATGCTTATCGCCTCTTTTCCTTTTGGAGATATTTTACTGTACGCTTTTTTATCCTTTATCGTTAGTATCGGAGAGTCTATGACGATTTTTTCGGCGATTATTCCCTCAACCCAAGCGATATACTCTTTTAGAACATTTTGTTTTTTAAACTCCTCTATCGCTTTTTTTTGAAACTCTTCATTTTTATAAAGGAGTAAAACCCCACTTGTCTCTTTATCGAGCCTATTTAAGAGTTTAAAACCCATTTTTTTTGAAACCTCCTCACTGGTTATAAAGGCGGGTTTATCAACGGCAACGATATTGTCGTCTTCAAATATCTTTTTGCTGTTTTCGATCTTTTTAATTTTAAATTTCGTATCAATCTTGACTTCGGCTCTTGCTATTTGAACCTTTTTATCTCCGATATATACGACTCCTTTGTCTATAAGCTCTTTAGCCGAGCGGTTTGAGATGCCCTCTTGGATGGATAATAATTTATATGCTTTTTCGGTTTTCACTCTTTTTCCTTTGATTTTATGAACTCTTCTATTTTGTCGTTTAACGGCAATTTGATTCGTTTATGTTTACTTGTTTGCCCTGCGATAAACTCTATATCGTTTTTAGGCACCTTGAATGTTTTTGAAAGAAATTTGACAAGCTCATTGTTTGCGGCATTTTCTACGGCGGGAGCTTTTATCTTTATTTTTAATTTATCATCAATGATTTCGGATATGATATTTTTGCTCGAATTTGGGAGTGCTTTTATATCCAGGATGATATACTCTTTATCTATCTTATACCACATTGATGCTCTCTATGACGGGTTTTAAATTTGCTTGATTTTTTATATACGATTTTTTTAAATCGCTATATAATAGTTTGTTTATCTCTTTGATATCGTTGATAGTGTATATATTTTCAACGGTATCGTAAAGCGTTTGTTGATTGAAAGTATGCTTTCCGCTAATGATAGGCAGATTGAAACTCGCCGGCTCCAAAGGGTTGTGTCCTCCGACGTTTTCGACGAACGAACCGCATAAAAATACTACATCGCCGATAGCGTATATATTGATAAGTTCTCCCATTTTATCGCAAAGCGTAATATCGTTTTCAAAGTTTTTTGTTTGAGATAATCTTCCGTATGTTTTAGAGTGGCGTTTGGAAAAATCTTTCAAAAATCTATCGACTTGTTCAAATCTCTCAGGGTGTCTTGGAACTACCGCTATCTTGAAATTTTCTTTTAGATTGATGTTTTCCATTAAAATTTCTTCTTCGTTTTCATGGGTGCTTGCCAAAACTATGAGTTTGGCGTCTTTTGGTTTTGGAAGTTTTTTGTCGGCTTTATAGTTAGCAAATGATTTGATATTTCCGGTGATTTGGATATTTTTAGCTCCCAACTTTTTTAGTCTTTTTGCATCTTTTTCACTTTGAGCGAATACTTCGTCGATATTTTTAAAAATCATTTTGTAAAAAAATCTAAATCTAAGATAAGATTTGTAAGAGTTATCCGATATTCTAGCGTTTAAAAGTATAGTTTTATCCCCTTTTCTTTTTGCCGTAACAAATAGCATATACCAAAGTTCGGCTTCCAAAACTATCAAGACTTTTTGTCTTTTTTGCCAAAACGGTTGAAATATCTCATAAGGCAAAAATCTAACGCTCTTTGAGAGTTTTTTTGCCTCTTCGTAGCCGGTATTTGTGATAACGGATATGTTTACCTCTTTTTTCAACTCGTCTATGATGGGTTTTAATGATTTGACTTCTCCCAAAGAACAAGCGTGAAACCATATATCGTTGTCGCTAAAAAAATCGTTTTTATAGAGAAAAAATCTTGCGGGAATTGATAGTTTGTATTTGGTTTTAAAGCTAAGATATATCAGATACGGTATCGCTAAAAGATATATCAAGCAAGCTAAAAAGTAATAAAAAAGATAAAAGCATTGCTCAAAACATATCTCTTTAAAGTTGTTTTTTCGCAATGCCTTAACTTTTTCTATGACTCTTGAGCGGCATCCTCAATATAAAGGATTCTACCGCAGTGAGGGCAAGTGACAATATCTTCGCTTTTGATAACTGAAGCGTAAGTTTTATCATTAATTCTCATATAGCATCCATAACATGCTTGTTTTTTAACCGGCACGACGGTAGTATTTCCCGCCCATTTTCTAACTTTATAATAAAATTCAAGGATTTTTTGATTTATTTTCGATACAAGTTTTTCTCGTTTGGCGTAAACCTCTTTTCTTTTTTCCTCAAGTTCATTTAGTTTTTGCTCAATTTTCTCTTTTGTCTCCTCGACTATTTTAGAGATTTCTTTTAGCTCTTCTTCTATTTTTTCTATGAGTTCCTCTTTTGTTTCGATAGCTTTCTGCAATCTTTCAATCTCTTCGTTTGCATGGTCTAATTGCTCTTTTGCGATGTCTTCTTCAAGTTGCAAAGCTTTCATCTCTTTTTCGGATTTGACCGCGGCACTTTTTTTGCCGATCTCTTTAAGTTTTTCGCTTAACTCTTCTATATGTAATTCATATTGTCTGATTTTTAATTCGTCCTCTTTTTTCTCATTTATATAATTTTCTTTTTTAGCTATAAGATCGTCTTGTTTCTTTACTACCGTTTGCAACTCTTTTTTAACGGCTTCGATTTTTGGGCCGAAGTCGTCAATCTCCTTATCTATCTCCGCCAACTCTATAAGTTGTTTTAAATACTTGTTCATTTTAGTCCTTAGTTTAGTGTTTTATATGTAAATGGGTTTTTTGAATTTGCAATTATAGCTTGAATATCAAATTTTTTCAAATTTTTACTCAAACTTTCCGCAAAAAATATCTCACTCTCAAAGTGTCCAATCTCTATAAGATTTAGACCGTTTTCCATGGCTTCATAAGCTTGATGATACTTTATATCACCGCTTAAAAAGCAATCCGCTTTTATATAAGGTATCAACTCCCCGCCGCTTCCTGTAGTGATAGCCGCTTTTTTGATAAATTTCTCTTTTCCCACACTTTTTAAAATCGGTAGTTTTAAAGAGTCGGCAACTCTTTTTGCAAAGCTTTCAAATCTATCGTCAACCAAAAAATAGCATACAAACTCATCCTTTTCAACCACTTCGTATCCCAAAATCTCCTCGGCTACATATTGATTTAGGTGGGCTTTGTCATAATTTGTATGCATCGCTATTAAAGAGATATTTTTCGAGATTAACTTTTGAACGATATTTGAAGGGTATTTGTCGTAATTTATCTCTTTTAAGCCTTTAAATATCAAAGGATGGTGCGTAATAAGCAAAGAGTTTTCTTCTATATTGTCGATTAATCGGCTATCAATATCGAGACTTAGATATATCTTTTCAAATTCAAAGTCCGCCGAGCCTATTATGAGTCCGCTATTGTCCCAACTCTCTTGGGTTTCAAACGGTGCTATCTCATTTAGGATTTCAAGCATTTGAGATATCTTCATCTTTGTTGTATCTCCATCCATTTTTCAGCACAACCTTTTGCCAATTCTCTAATCTTGAGTATATAATTTTGCCTGCTGGTTACGGATATGGCTTTTCTGGCGTCAAGTACGTTAAATGTATGAGAAGCTATAAGACATTGGTCGTATGCCGGAAGAGGCAAATCGTTGTCAAGACAGTTTTTACATTCGTTGCTTGCCATATCAAACTCTTTAAAAAGCATATCTATATCGGCTACTTCAAAGTTATACTTGCTAAACTCATACTCGCTCTCTTTGTGAACGTCTCCGTAAGTCGTTACTCCGTTTGCGTTTTCATTCCAAACTATATCATATACATTATCTACGCCTTGTAGATACATCGCAAGTCTTTCCACTCCGTATGTTATCTCCACTGAAACGGGATGACAAGCAAAACCTCCCACTTGCTGAAAGTAGGTAAACTGCGTAACCTCCATGCCGTCTATCCACACTTCCCAGCCAAGCCCCCAGGCTCCGAGAGTGGGACTCTCCCAGTTATCTTCGACAAATCTAACATCATGTTTTTTCAAATCAAGCCCCAAAGCTTCCAAGCTTCTTAAATACAACTCCTGTATATTGTCGGGACTTGGTTTTATAAGCACTTGAAATTGGTAGTAGCTTCCTAGTCTATTGGGATTTTCTCCGTATCTGCCGTCTGTGGGGCGGCGTGAGGGTGCTACATATGCCGCACTCCAAGGCTTTTTTCCAAGACTTCTTAAAAAAGTTGCACTGTGAAATGTACCTGCACCCGCCGGCAAATCATAGGGTTGGACTATATTGCATCCTTGATTACTCCAATACTCTTGGAGTTTTAAAAGCATTTGACTAAAATTTAGCACTCTTATCCTTTTATGTTTAATTCTCTATTTATTTTGTTTTTATCAAAACCGCAAATCCATCTGCTTCCTATCATGATGACCGGTACTCCTCTGCAACCGTGTCTTTCACAATCTTTTGCGGCGCTTCTATCTTTGCTGATATCTATCAATCTAAATTTGATACCGTTTTTTTTAAAGTAATTTTTAGCGGTAGTACACCAGTGACAACCCGGTGCGGTAAATAATACAACTCTTTTTTGCGGTTTGTTTTCCGCCATTTTTTACCTCCTATCCTTTATAGTTTTCAACTGCTTTATTCCACATCATTTTGTATTTTCTTCTGCAAAACTCAAGTTCTTTATGCGCTATCTTTAACTGTTCGTTTAGATTTTCTACCGTTTTTCTATCTTCATCATAGAGTGTTTGCATCGAAAGTAAAGCCTCTTTTAAAAATTCGTTTTCGCTTTTTAGAGCCTCTAGAGTTTCATCTTTCCCGTCAAGCACCTCTTTGTGAAGTTGCAGTATCGTACCTATGGTTTTTTCTACAAACTTAGTGCCCAAAGGTATTTGGTCACTATTTTGAAGGATAAGATCCTCTTTTTTAGGCATTACGGCGATAGCGCCTTTATCCGCTTCGATATAGAGTTCACCGTCTTGGGTTTTGGTTGTTAAGACACCTCTATCTATCATATCTTGTACGACATTTTTGTCAAGGTCGACCAACATACAAAATTCGTCGAATTTTAACCAGTTTTGCATACGAAATCCTTATAAAAATTGCTCTATTTCGCTCGAGTCTATCTCTACCTTTTTTGCTTTTAGCACCCTATCTTCTTCCAGTTTGGCTCTTAGATCCTCATCCTCAAGCGCAAGGATTTGCATAGATAGATATGCGGCGTTTATGGCTCCGGCTTTTCCCATAGCAAGCGTAGCTACGGGCATACCTGCCGGCATTTGAACGGTGCTTAAAAGTGCGTCAAGACCGTCAAGCGCTCCGCCTTTTAGCGGAACTCCTATGACCGGTTTTGTGGTTATCGCCGCTATTGCTCCGGCTAGATGAGCCGCCATGCCGGCACCCGCAATAAAAACTTTAGCACCCTTTTTTTCTGCATTTTTTATATAATCATGCGTTCTTTTAGGGCTTCTGTGTGCCGAAGAGATGATTATCTCATACGGAACATAAAATTTATCCAATATCTTTATGCACTCTTGCATCACATCGTAGTCGCTTTTGCTACCCATAACGATAGAAACGAATTTCATCTTTATCCTTTTATCTCTTTTCTAAAAAAGCTAAATCCGGGCAATCTGCACGGAAGTTTTATACCGTTAGTATTGCCGCTATGTATGGCTTCGTAAGTTTTATTATTTTTAGCTACCATTTTTTTAAACACTATAAAATATCTACCCTCTTTTCGATAGATAGTGCCTATATCGTTGTCGCACTCTTGTAAATCGCCACCGAAAGGAAGAACTATCTCGTATGCCGTTTGAAGCTCCACTTTGTCTCTTGCAAAAAAGTACTCCCCGTTTTCGTCCACCAAAGCATAAACTTGATGAGTTCCTTCGCTGATGGACTCTTTGATGTTTTGCGTTCCATCCTTTTCATAAGGTCTTTTTACGAGATATCCGTCGTTAAATCCTCTATGCTTCGTGCTTAAAAGCTCTTTTTCATATTTTTTGGCATCAAAGTCGCCGTTATAAAAATCCTCTATAGCCGTTTTGTATGTTTTTGTCACTATGGCGGTATAGTACGGACTTTTTGTTCTGCCTTCTATCTTTAAAGAGTCTATAACTCCGCTTTTTAATATCTCGTCTACATAGGATGAAAGGTTTAAATCTTTTGCGTTCATGATGTGGGTGCCGTTTTCATCCTCTTCCAGTTTTAGCAGAGTGCCGTTTTCTTCGTTTTTTGCGTATAGAGTATAAGGAAATCTGCAATCATTGGCGCAACTTCCCCTGTTTGGCACTCTGCCGCTTTGCAAAGAGCTAATAAGACACCTGCCGCTATACGCAAAGCACATTGAACCGTGTACGAATATCTCAAGCTCCAGCTTGGGCAATCTTTTTTTTATCTCTTCCAAATCTTTTAGACTTATCTCTCTTGCGGCTATAACTCTCTTGACGCCAAGGTCATAATACACCTCCGCATCCAAATAGTTCATAACGTTTGCTTGGGTAGATAGGTGCAAAGGCATATCGGGCGCTATCTTTTTTGATAGTTTTATAACCCCGGGAGTAGAAACTATAAAAGCGTCTACGCCTATCTCTACCGCTTTTTCGATACTCTTTTGTACGAGTTTGATTTGTGAGTTGTACGGAAATCCATTGAGGGTAAAATAGACTTTTTTACCATGGCTATGCACAAAATTAACCGCCTCTTTAAAGCTGTTTTCATCAAACTCTTTTACGGATCTGTTTCTTAAACTCAAAGAACTAAACCCGCCGTATACCGCATCGGCACCGTATTTTACGGCAATCTTGGTCTTTTGAAGATTGCCGGCGGGGGATAGAAGTTCTACAATGTTTGGCATATTTTCTATTTTTTCCCCAAAGACTCTATCAAGGCTTCTATGTCATCGTTGCTAACTACATCCTCGGTGGACGAATCTCCGGCTATATGTACCGCAGAGCTTACTCTCTTGCTGTCGTCCTTTTCCGCCGAGAATAAAGAGTTCATGTATCCGGCTAAGGTTCTTATGACGTTTATAACCCTCTCTATCTTTTGTCTGTGTATATCTTGATACTGCATGATATCCATAATCATCATGATTTCATCGCTAGACATTTGAGCGTTGGAGATAAGGTTTTCTATATCTTTTAGGGCTCTTTGGTTATTTTCCAAACTCTCTTGGAATATTCCAATTTCAGGGAATTTACCGGTAAGTTTTTCAAATACTTCTATATTTTTTTGAACGATAGCCGACACGTCGTTGGCATCGTTTTCAACCTGCATGATAAAATCGCTTATAGCTTCGAGCTTGTCGAATATCTCTGTAGCTTTTACCTCGGAGTCTTTGGTGACATCGTCAAGTTGCTCCACCACTTTATGGTCTTCGGTAGGAGGTGGCGGAGGCCAAGCTTTGTCGGCTTGCAGTTTGTACTCTTCGTCTTTTACATCTTCTTCGGCGATATCTTCGGTCTTTGTATCTTCATCGTTTGTTTCGGAGTTTGAGTCCGTTTGTTCGTCTTCGTCGTCCAATCCCCCGGCCATCAAAGCATCTAACTCCTCTTGTGTCATAACTTTCTCCGTTTGTTGAAATATTTTAGCTATTATAATATAATTTCCATTAAAATAAAATTGAGGAATAGATGAAAGTCGATATACACAACCACACCAAGCTATGCAATCACGCCGAGGGAGAGCCTTTTGAGTATGTAGAGCAGGCTATAAAAAATAAAACGGAATATTTCGGTTTTAGCGACCATGCCCCTATGAATTTTGACGAAAAGTATCGAATGAGTTTTGAGGATATGAGAAGTTATGAAAACAGTATCAACGAGCTAAAAGAGCGATATAAGGATAAGATAACGATTTTACTGGGATATGAGGTTGATTTTTTGCCGGGATATGTTGATGAGAGAGTATTGAAAGCGGATGTGGATTTTTTGGTGGGCTCGGTTCATTTTTTAAGCGGCTGGGGGTTTGATAACCCCGAGTTTATAGGCGAATACAAAGAAAAAGATATAGATAAAATTTGGCAAGACTATTTTGATGCTATCGAAATGATGGCTAAAAGCGGCGATTATGATATTGTGGCTCATTTGGATTTGATAAAAGTTTTTAAATTTCTTCCGAAAAAGGATGTGAGGTTGATAGCGAAAAACGCTATCAAAGCTATAAAAAAAGCAAATATGACGATAGAGTTAAATAGTGCGGGGCTTAGAAAACCTTGCAAGGAGATATACCCTTCCCAAAAACTTATGGAGTTGATATCCGACGAAGATATACCCGTCACATTTTGTTCGGACGCCCATAAACCCGAGCAAGTCGGATACGAATCGGACAAACTTATCTCTTACGCTAAAAGTTTCGGTTACACGAAATGTGCGATTTTTGAAAAAAGAGATAGAAGATTGATTAATTTTTAATCACTTTATTTATCTCTTTGATATAACTTTTATGGTATCATAACAAAAACTTTCAAGGAGAATAAATGGGAAAATTTGTCAACAGTATAGTAGAGTTCTATGAGTTTTGCGAAGAAAACGAAGTTAAGTATGTTGATTTTAGATTTACGGATATAAAAGGCGCTTGGCATCACATCACTTACAATTTTAGCGCGGTAAGTGAAGATATGCTTTTAAGCGGAATACCTTTTGACGGAAGTAGTATAGACGCTTGGCAACCGATAAACGAGTCGGATATGATACTAAAGCCCGATGTTCCTACCGCGTTTTTGGACCCTTTCACCGCAGACCCGACCGTTATCGTTTTTTGTGATGTTTATGATATTTACAAAGGAGATTTATACGAAAAGTGCCCAAGAAGTATTGCTAAAAAAGCTCTTGAGTATCTAAAAGAGTCCGGTATCGGCGATGATGCTTATTTCGGACCTGAAAATGAATTTTTTATCTTTGATGACGTTAAGATAAAAGACGATATCAATTCGGCTTACTATGAGGTAAATTCAAGCGAGGGAGAGTGGAGTGACTCAGTATCGTTTGTCGATGATTTAAATACGGGACATAGACCTAGAACAAAAGGCGGATATTTCCCCGTTCAGCCTATCGATTCGATGGTGGATTTAAGAGCGGAGATGATGCAAGTCCTTGAAGAGGTCGGACTCGAAGTTGTCCTAGGACACCACGAAGTAGCTCAAGCCCAAGGCGAGATAGGCGTTAAGTACGGTGATTTGATAGAAGCCGCCGATAATGTGCAAAAGTATAAATATGTAGTCAAAATGGTAGCGCACCTAAACGGAAAAACAGCTACTTTTATGCCTAAACCTCTTTTTGGCGACAACGGAAACGGAATGCATACTCACCAGTCTATATGGAAAGACGGCAAAAACATTTTTTACAAAGAGGGAGAGTACGGCAACCTAAGCGATGAAGCTAGACATTATATCGGAGGTATCTTTAAACACGCTCATGCCGTAGCGGCGTTTACAAACGCTTCAACCAACTCATACAAGAGATTGATTCCGGGATTTGAGGCTCCAAGCATATTGACCTATTCAAGCCAAAATAGAAGTGCTAGTTGTAGGATACCTTATGGCGCGGGCGAAGCGGCTACGAGAGTGGAGATGAGATTTCCCGATTCTACCGCTTGTCCTTACTTGGCGTTTACCGCTATGCTTTTAGCGGGACTTGACGGTATTAAAAATAAATATGAGCCGGTTGGTCCTATGAACGAAGATCTTTTTGAGCTGTCTCTTGCCGAGATAAGAAAAAAAGGTATACCTCAAATGCCTCACACTCTAAGAGAAGCTCTTGAAGCGTTGATAGCGGATAACGATTTCTTGAAGCCCGTTATGAGCGATCTTTTCATAGATACTTATCAACACTACAAGTTTGAGACTCAAGTATGGCCTGACGAGTCTAGACCTACTGCATTCGAGTTCAAATCAACCTATTCATGCTAAGATAGTAGAGGGAGTATTCCCTCTACCTTTTTTATAAAATCAAAATAGAAGTTTATTGGAAGTTTCGGTTATCGAACTTTCTATCTTCGGCGGTTTTGAAATATCCGTATAGTAATATTTTTTACCTTTGATGCTAAATTGTCGGACATCCTTTGGAATATCGAATTTTCTTTTTGTCTCGGGGTGCAGTTTGATGTATCTCTCTACGAAGTATTTAAACACCGGAGCGGCCGCTCTACCTCCCGCCTCTTTTTTCTTCATAGGAGTATTGTTATCATGACCGTACCAAGTTATCACTTCGATATCGGGAGTAAAACCGCAAAACCAAGCATCGACAAAGTTGTTGGTGGTTCCTGTTTTTCCTGCCGTCTCTATCCCTTTGACCCTAGCTCTTCTGCCGGTTCCTCTTGAAACTACCTGTTTTAGGATATCCACTATCAAAAACGCTTGTTTTGGTTCATTTATAGGCTTTCCTTCCGGCATAAAGTTTTCGCTGTTGCCGTATCTTGTAGCTATTTTGGTTATAAGTAGCGGTTTCATCATCTGTCCGTAGTTGGAAAAAAGAGTATATTTGCCCGCAAAATCGTATGGAGATACCACAAAGCTACCGAGCGATATGGATAAATCGTATGGTACACCCTTAAAGCCGAGAGAGTTTAGGTATGTGTAGACATTTTTTAAACCCAACATATTAACAAGATTGATAGTGGCTAAGTTTCTTGAGTGTACAAGCGCATCCTCAAGCGTGATAAGTCCCTCGAAATTATTTTCGTAATTTCTCGGAGTCCAATCCTTGTCGTTTACCTCATCCTTGTAAACCCTTGAGATATCGGGGATTTTCGTAGCTTGATTGTACCCTTCGTTGAGCGCTAGCTGATATATGAAAGGTTTTATGCTAGAACCCGGCTGTCTTTTGGCTTGAGTGGCTCTGTTGTAGGGACTTTTTTTGTAGTCCACCCCTCCGACCATCGCCAAAACTTTTCCGGTATGGTTATCTAAAACCACTATAGCACCGTTTAAAGTGCTGTTTTCATCCTCTTTGTCTCTTTTTACTATATTATCGTATCCGTATTTCAAAGCCTCTTTGGCAAGTTGCTGGAGTTCCAGGTCTATAGAAGTGTATATCTTGTATCCGCCCGTTCTTAAATCTTTATATTTTTTTCTAACCCTTTTTAAAACTTCATCTACTATATATGGAGCTTTATTTTTAGTTAGCGTGTCGTCATACACTTTAGGTCTTTCGGTCAAAGCTTTTTCATATCTTGATTTATCTATCCAGCCTAATTGATAGAGTCTGTTTAGCACCATATTGGCTCTTGCCAGCGATAAATCCATGTGTTTGGTGGGGTTATAGGCGCTTGGGGCTTTTGGAAGCCCCACAAGCATAGCTATCTCTTTTAAGTCCAGTTCGTCAAGGTCTTTGTGAAAATATCCCAAGCTTGCCGTTTTGATGCCGTAGTATCCATGTCCGAAATATACTTGATTTAAGTATCTCTCTATAATATCTTCTTTGCTTAAAATACTATCCACCCTAATAGCCAGCAAAGCCTCCTTTATCTTTCTCATTATCTTTTTATCTCTTGTTAATACGGTATCTTTTATGAGCTGTTGCGTAAGAGTACTGGCGCCTTCGACGAACTTCATAGCTTTGATATCCTTGATAGCGGCTCTAAAGATTGCTTCGGGATTGATACCGGGATGTTCGAAAAACAAAGTATCTTCGATAGCCACCAAAGACTCTACAACCATCGGGGGTATATCTTTGTATTTTGCATATATTCTATTTTCTTTTCCGAATATATTGGCTATAAGTTTACCGTTTCTATCGTATATCCTAGTGGTTAAAGGCGGTGAATAGTTGATTATCTTATATGCGTCAAATCTAATTTCCGAGTAAACTTTTATCAAAAAAGCTCCGACGGCAATAGCTATTAGCATTAAAAATGTTACAAAATATTTTAACATTAACTTCTAAACTCCCTATTTTTAAAGTTTGATTCTATCAATTTTTTGGTATATTCGTTTTGGGGATTTTCCAAAATATCTTCGATATCTCCCTCTTCGATAATTTTTCCGTTGTGTATTATACCTATTTTATCACAAATAATTCTACTCGAATTTATATCATGGGTGACAAACAGTATTTCAAAACCGTAGATTTGTTGCAATTCTTTAAAAAGTGAAAGAATCTTATCTTTCGTGTCGCTATCAAGTGCGGTGGTAGGTTCGTCAAGTAACAAAAGCTTAGGCTTGTGGGAGATAGCTATGGCTATGATAGCTCTTTGTAGCTGTCCTCCGCTTAATTCGCTTGGAAATCTATCGGCAATATTCTCTTCTAATCCGACCATATTTAAAAGTTTTTTCATTTCGTTTTCATCGATAAAAAAGTTGTCTTTTATTTTATTTAACGGCGACAATGAGGTAAAGGGGTTTTGAGGCACCATCACTACGCTTTTCCCTCTTTGGAGTTCATAACTCCACTCAAATTCGCTTTCGCTTTCAAGATTGCTAGGTAACATTCCCAGTATCGCTTTTATACTCAAGCTTTTTCCGCTTCCGCTTTGCCCTACGAGTGCGTATGCTTTTTCTATCTCAAAAGAGATATCCACTATAACGCTATCACCGTTTTTTATGAGTAATCTTTTACACTTAAAACTCATAGGCTCAACTCTTTTTTTATGATTTTTAACAATTTTGTCAATCTGTCTTGGTCGATTCTTAATATGACTCTAAGTATGGGTTTTTTGACCGTTGGGGGTCTTATCGCACCAACGATAAAACCTTTTTTGAGTAGTTTTTCTTTTATATGCAAAACTTTTGTCGAGCTTTTAAACTCTATCGGTAAAATCAATCCTTCAATATCGACATCAAAATATTTTTTTGCCTCTTTTTGCCTCTTTTTTATCTTTTTTTTAAGTTTTTCACCCTTTTTTTCGATATATTTAAAACCTTCATAAGCTAAAGCCGTATCAAAAGGGGATAGAGCGGTGGTGTAGATGATAGCTTTCGCTCTGTTTAAAAGATAGCTTTCTATTTCCGATGAGCACAGTATGTAAGCACCGTAGCTTCCTAGAGCCTTACCGAGTGTTCCCATCTTTATATGGTTGTTTTTCGGCTTTATACCGTAGTGTTCAAAAACACCTAGTAACCTTTCTCCGACAACCCCTACGCTATGGGCTTCATCTACTACTAAAATCGCACCGTAGTTATCCGCTATATCAAATATCTCTTTTTTTACCATATCGCCGCTCATGGAGTAGATGCCTTCAACGGCTATGATGATTCGATTGTTGGAGGTTTCTCTAAAGCTTTTGACTATCTTTTCAAGTGCCAAGTGGTCATTATGCGGAAATATCTCAACCTTAGCTTCACTTAACTTTTTTGTTATCAATCCGCTTGCATGAAACTCTTCGTCAAATAAAAGCAAATCTCCTCTTCTTGGTAGCGCCTCAAATAGAGATATGTTTGCCAAAAATCCGCTACCGACACATATAGCTTTTTCAAAATCGTTGAGTTTGGCTATATATTTTTCAAATTCTTTGTGTATGGGATGGTATCCGTTTACAAGTAAAGAGGCTTTTGAAGAGTGCGATTTGTATCTTTTTACTCTATGGAAAGCTTTTTTTAGCAGTTTTTTTCGACAAGATAAACATAGATAGTCGTTGGAGGCGAAATCCGAAAGTTTTTCGTCAAAGAGTTCCCTTTTTCTATATCTATTTATCTTTTTTATAGCTTTTAATTCTTTATCGTAAAACATTTACAACTTTAAAAACGGTATCAACTTTTCTATCTGAAGCCCCATGGCACAACTCTCTAAACCCTTAACCTCTTTTATATATTTTTTACAAAACCCCTCGACCATACAAGCTCCCGCCTTTCCTTTCCACTCCCCGCTTTTTAAAAACTCTTCCAAATCTTTTTCGTCAAATTCGCCAAATTCATAAACGGTGGCGCTGAGGTCGGTAAAACTAAAAGTTTCGCTTTTGTATAACATACAAGTTAATATAGATACTTTGTTGCCGCTTTGTTCCAAAAGTATTCTTTTTGCATCCTCTTTATCTTTTGCTTTTCTTAGTATTTTGTCGTTTGAACTAACAACGGTATCCGCGCATAATAGAGGAGTTTTTATGCCGTATCTCTCTTCGCAAAGGGTCATTTTGCCTTTTGCCGAGAGATATACGAACTCTTTTGCCGAGTCGGTTTTGATACTCTCTTCGTCAAAATCGCAACTCTTTTGTATAAAATCGATAGAGTGTTTTTGAAGTATCTTAGCCCTTGTCGTTGAAGCTGACGCAAGTATTATCATTTTATAAACCTCTTAATATAATACCGAAATATACGGCAACAAAACCGAGAAAGATATTTAACGGCAAGAGGTAGTTGCTGATGGTAAATATACTCTCCGCCGAGCCTTCATCGTCACCGCTTACAAACTCTCTTTCGGCACTATTTCTTTTTCGATAAATATATACGAAGTTTATCGCCATTAGTGTCCAAACCGCCTCTTTGATATGTACCAGCATATAAAGCGACGGCAAAGAGTGTCTAAAGTCGTGTCCTAAATTCATAAATATACCGGTAATCGCCAAAGAGACGATAAAGATAATCATAAAGTTTAACAGCCTTTGCATGATTTGCAATATCCTTGACAATTTAAGCTTGGTGTCATGGATAGTTTCAAGTGCGGGTAAAACGATAAATTTTATCACTATCATACCGCCTATCCAAATAACGGCGGATATAACATGGATAAATACGATAAATCTACCGTATTGGCTGTAAAAATCTATGAAAAACTGCATCTACTTTCCGATTGATTTTTCTATATACTCTTTGGCTTTTGCCATAGCCTCTTGGATTTTGGATGCATCTTTTCCTCCGGCTTGAGCAAAATCGTCTCTTCCACCTCCATTCCCGCCAAGTACGGGAGCCACCTCTCTTATCCAAGCTCCGGCTTTAACGGGGGCGTTTTTTACACCCGAAGCGATAACGACTTTATCGCCTTTTTTTTGAAATAGCATAACGCATATCTTGTCGTATCTATTTTTAAAATCATCTATCATCGCCTTGATATCTCCCGCATCCACCTCTTGTATCAAGACGGTGCAATCACCTATCTTTTCGGTTTTCAACTCTTTTTTGGTACTATTTTGAAGCTTTTGAATCTCCGTTTTTTGCTCTTGGATTTGATCTTTTAATCTTTTGATACCTATGAAAGGATCTCTATTTTTAACATCTTCGCAAATCTTAGCGTAATCTTTCATAAAACCTTTGGCGTACTCGTAAGCGGCTTTGGAGCAAAGAGCCTCTATCCTTCTGACTCCGGCGCTAACTCCGCTCTCTTTAGTGATATAGAAGCTTCCTATCTCGCTACTGTTTTTCACATGCGTACCCCCGCAAAGCTCTTTACTGATATCGCCGAAAGAGACGACTCTTACTTTGCTAGAGTATTTTTCGCCAAAAAGCGCCATAGCCCCGCTTTTTTTGGCATCTTCGATATCCATAATCTCCGTTTGTTGCGGGATGGCTCTTAGGATTATCTCATTGACAAAGTCTTGGATATCCTCTATCTCTTTTGACGTTAAAGCCTTAGGGTGTGAAAAATCAAATCTCAGCCTATCTTTTAGCACTAAACTTCCCGCTTGATTTACATGGTCGCCTAAGATATGTTTTAAAGCCGAGTGTAAGATGTGGGTGGCTGAGTGGTGTCTTTTTATCTCCTCTCTTGAGATATCGACTTTTGCCGTTATCGATTGCCCCGTTTTTATACTATCTTTGGCTTCTATTTCGGATAAATTTAAATCAAAAAATTTTCTAGTGTCCAAAACTTCGGCAACGGGTTTGTTTTGTGCGTTTAGTAGCTCTCCGCTATCTCCGCATTGACCTCCGCTTTCGGCGTAAAAAGGTGTTTTATCAAGCATCACCCACCCCTTTTCGCCACTATCTAAACTGTTTACTATCTTAAAGTTTTCATCCAAAAGGGTTAAGATTTTGCTTTGAAATACTATGTTTTCATAGCCTACAAATTCATTTTTGCCGAATTTCTCCAAAAGCTCTTTAAAATCTCCCTCTTTTGCCGTATCTCCGCTTCCTTTCCATGATGCTTGAGATCTTTTTCTTTGCTCATCCATAAGCTCTTCAAACTTGTCTATATCGACGCTTTTGCCGAC
>JAADDL010000147.1 GCA_013153915.1 Campylobacterota bacterium | reverse complement strand
TCATTCGTTTTAAAAAAGAAAATATTTGGATAGAGATCACCACTCTGCTTATAGAAGGCGAAAACGATAGCGACAAAGATATAAGAGAGATGGCTAGATTTATCGTAAAAGAGACCGGAGACGAAACTCCATGGCACTTAAGTGCATTTTATCCGGAATACAAGATGAAAGAATACTCTTCGACAACTCTTCAGACTCTTCAAAGAGCATATCAAATAGCCAAAAGCGAGGGTTTAAAATATGTATATCTCGGCAATGTACCCTCGGACAATAACACATATTGTCCAAACTGTTCGGCACTTTTAATCGAAAGAGATAAATACGAAGTAATAACAGATAAAATAACAAACACTAAATGTCCATACTGTCAAACGACCATAAAAGGAGTCTGGAGATGAATATCAAAAAAGCATCCGTCGCGGGAAGTTTTTATCCCAACAATCCTCTTGAGATAAAAAAACTATTTGAACACTACAATAAACTATTAGATGAAAACTTAAGAGACAAAGAGATATTAGATATCAAACCCAAAGCCGTTTTAGTTCCTCACGCCGGCTATATCTTTTCCGCTTTTACCGCCAATATAGCTTTTAGAACTTTAAAAAATAGAAAGATAAAAAGGGTTGTTGTTATAGGACCGTCCCATAAGGCTCTTATAGACGGTACGAGTATCGCTGATTTTGATCTATACGAGACACCGTTGGGAAATATAACGATAGACCGAACGCTAACCGAACAAATAATCGAAAAATTCAAAATCCCTTTTATACCATCCGTGCATAACGAACATAGCACCGAAGTGCAAATGCCTTTTATCAAATACTATATTCCCGACGCGAATGTCGTAGAATTAGTATACGGCAAAGAAGATCCTAAAAATTTACAAAAAATTATTGATTTTGTTTTGCAAGATGACGAAAACGCCGTTGTTATCAGTACCGATTTAAGCCACTACTATACTCTGGAAAGAGCTAGTGCGATAGACAACATCTGTTTAGAAGCCGTTTGGCATCTTGATACAAAAAGACTTCATCAAGGATGTGAAGCTTGTGGCATAATAGGCATGGAAGCTATGATATTATCCGCTAAAAACAATGATTTAAAAGCTATCTTGCTCGATTATAGAACAAGCGCCGACGTAAATCAAGACAATACGGAAGTTGTAGGATATATGAGTGCCGCTTTCGTAAAAAATTAATACTTATCCACTACATAACTCAAAAAAGATAAACTATAAAAATCCGACGAAAAAGTTTTGTTGTTGTCTTGAAATGTGGCTATTTTTAAATTTGACATTTTATTTTATATGTGTTAAACTAAAATTCAACATGCCCAAAAGGCTCAATTTGTAGCAAAGGGTTTACATGGAATATTTTAAGAAAATCGACAAAAGCGATAAGATAATCTGTCTTTTGTGTAACCACTACTGTCGCTTGGAAGAAGACCAAAGCGGCATCTGCGGAGTCAATAAAAATATCAATGACGAATTAGTAAATTTAGTTTACGCTCAACCCTCATGTCTTAACATTGACCCGGTGGAAAAAAAGCCTCTATACCACTTTTTGCCTGGAAGTTTGACGCTTAGTCTTGGTACAATAGGGTGCAACTTCAAGTGTCCGTTTTGTCAAAACTGGACTCTATCGCAAAATAAAAATATCGCAAAAGATGTGGATATAGCGCCGAGCAAGATAGTAAAAGCGGCTCTTGATAGCGGTTGTAGCTCCGTAGCTTACACTTACAATGAACCCACCATATTTTATCCTTACGCAAAAGATATCGGACTCTTAGCCAAACGATACGGCGTTAAAAATATTTTCGTTACAAACGGATATGAGTCCAAAGAGGTGATAAGAGATATATCCTCTTGGCTTGACGCAGCGAATATCGACCTTAAAAGCTGGAGTGATTCATACTACAAAAAAGTTTTAAAAGGCACTCTTAAAGAGGTCAAAGAGTGTATAGTAGGCATGAAAGAGGGCGGCATCTGGGTAGAGATAACGACTCTTTTGATAGAGGGCGTCAACGACGATACGCAAGATTTGAAAGAGATGGCTAGATTTATCGTTGATGAAGTCGGCAAAGATACCCCTTGGCATATCAGCGCTTTTCATCCCGATTATAAGATGAGAGATAAGCGACCCACATCTTTAGATACGCTAAAAAGAGCTTACGATATAGCAAAAGACGAGGGGCTGGAGTATGTATACCTAGGCAATGTCACTCTCGAGGCGGACACTTACTGCCCAAAATGTTACGAACCGCTTATAATAAGAGAGGGATATAGAGTGTTGGAAAATAAAATCGCTGAGGGCAAGTGTCCAAAATGCGGTACAAATATTGCCGGAGTTTGGAGATGAGTAAAAGAAAAGCGTCTGTGATGGGTAGTTTTTACCCCGCAAATCCCGATGAGATAAAAAAAATGTTTAAATATTTCAACCGAATCTTAGACGAAAACGAAACAAAACCGCCTCTGTCGTCTATCGGCACAAACGCCGTCATAGTACCTCATGCAGGGTATGTGTATTCGGGTTTTAGCGCAAATATGGCTTATAGGGTTTTAGGCAACTTCAAACCAAAAAGCGCCGTAGTCATAGGACCTTCTCATAAGATATATATCAAAGGTTCAAGCATCGCCGAATACGACTCTTTTGAGACCCCTTTTGGAGATTTGCAAATAGACAAAGAGTTGACAAAAACTCTAAAAGAGAGATTTGATTTGTCTTTTATACCCTCCGCCCATCAAGAACACTCAACGGAAGTCCAAATGCCGTTTTTAAAATACTATTTCGGAGATATCAAAGTAGTGGAGTTGGTTTATGGAGACGAAAATCCCCAAAATCTAAAAAATATCATCGACTTTATATTGCAAGATAGTCAAAATGCCGTCATCATCAGTACCGACCTTAGCCATTTTCACGACATCGAATACGCCAACATGATAGACTCTATATGCTTAGAAGGCGTCAAACATCTTGATGTAGCAAAATTGCACCGAGGTTGTGAAGCTTGCGGAAAGATAGGTTTGGAAGCTATGGTGCTATCCGCAAGGGAAAATACCTTAAAACCGATTTTGCTTGATTATAGAACAAGTGCGGATATAAATCACGATAGACAAAGAGTCGTCGGATATATGAGTGCCGCTTTTGTAAAAGAGTAAGGAGAAACAATGGTGACTATCACATTCAACGCCTTTTCATTTGTAAGAGAAAAGCTGAAAAAAAACGGTATAACCGACTTTATAAACGCCAAAGTAGAAGTGCCTGAAGGTTGCGATGTAAACTATCTTATACAAAACATGATGGGTTTAAAGGACGAGGATGTGGAAGCGGTCTTTTTAAACGGCAAAGTAGTACCCAAAACAAGCATCATGCGTGACGGTGACAGAGTGGCTTTAGTGCCGCCGGGAACTCCCGGGTCTTACAGGCTTACCTTGGGAATGAAAAAGAGGGATTAAGCTTTTAGGCTTAATAACAAACTCTTTTTCTAACAATCATATTTAAACCGTTACGATTTAAATTCATCTTTTTCTTTATCATACACAAAGCCTACCGGAGGGTTTTCTCCAAGCCATACCCCCATCTTGCACTCTTGAAAAC
>JAADDL010000144.1 GCA_013153915.1 Campylobacterota bacterium | reverse complement strand
TCATCTTTTTGGAGTTTGGCAAAGTATTTTAGCACATCTATAAGCCCCGCTCTGCCGTATCTTGGCTCTCTTGGTATATATGTAGCGCTAAAAAACGGCTCTTTATTTGGCGTCAATATAATAGTAAGCGGCCACCCTCCACCTCTTTGGTGCATGAGATAATAAACATTTTGAAAGTGTTTATCGATAGAGGGCATCTCCTCTCTATCTACCTTTATAGCTACATAGTTATCGTTTAAAACCTTTGCGACATCTTCATTTTCAAAAGATTCTCTCTCCATGACATGACACCAGTGGCATGTGCTGTAACCTATCGATAAAAATATAAGTTTATGCTCTTTTTTCGCTTTATCAAACGCTTTTTTACTCCAAGCATACCAGTTGACGGGGTTGTGAGCGTGCTGCAAAAGATACGGGGAGTCCTCGTCTATCAAAGAGTTTGTATATTTGTATGTTTTAGCCTCTGCCGTCAAGATTACCGCCATTATCAAAAATATTATCTTTTTCACCAAGATCCTTTAAAAAGATATATCAGTTTATCCAAACAAAAGTTAATGCACGATTTTTTCACGATTTTACTATAAAGTTTTAAAACAAGATCAAAAAAAGGAGTAGACCATGAAAAAGATTATTTCAATAGCTTTAGCTCTAACTATCGGAGCGGCTCTTTATGCGGATAGTTTTGTAATAAATGAAAAAGTAAAGGTAGTTAGGAGCAAACCTATATATAGAGATGTTGTCAAAAGAACACCTTACCAAGAGTGTTGGGACGAACAAGTGCCCGTCACTTCATACTACAATGAACGAAGAGGCCCAAACACTCCTCTTGGAGCTTTGATAGGCGGAGTCGCGGGAGGTATCATAGGTCATCAAGTCGGCGGAGGCCACGGTAAAGATGTGGCAACCGTAGGAGGCGCTATCTTAGGAACGATAGTGGGAAATAACCTATCTCGTAGAGACAATAGAGGAAGTTACGTAAGCGGATATAGAACGGTTAGAAAGTGTGTCACAAGATATGACGAAACTCAAGATAGAGTTATCACGAGATATAGAAACATCGCCTACTATCACGGCAGAAAGATAGTCAAGATAAGCGATAGACCTCTAAGGTTTATCCATATCAGAAAGATTATAGAGTATTAAAAAGGAGGCAAACTCGCCTCCTTTTATAAAAGTCCTTTACCAAGCTCTTTTATCTCTTTAAATTTATGAAAATGAAAAGTTTTATACTCTTTTGTGTCGGGTTCAATGAGTAAGATATCTTTTTTGCAATTTTTTAGATTGGTTTTTGTTTGATTGTATATTAAAAGTCTCATAGATTTTTCAAACATATCCAAAACATTTTTTGTTTTTAGAAAATTGTTCGGCAAAGAGCGATAAAAAGAGTTTTTGCCAAGCACGTCCACAGCCAACACATCATCCAAATCAGCTTCCAAGATACCTAGATTTTCGCACAAAAACCCATCCCCGTAAGCCACACCGTCTATCACTTTTTCTTCAAAGATACCCGGTATCGCCATAGTAGCCAAAAGTGCGTCTTTGATATATATTTCATCATCTTTGCTAAAAACCTTTTTATCTCCGTCCGATAGTTTCGTAGCTATCAACTTTAGGGGGATTTTCGCCTCTTTTATCTTCAAATCCCCAAATATTGTCTCAAAGATATCCTCTATCTTTTCACTTTTTATGATAGAGTTGCCCTTAAATGAAAACTTTATCCAGTTGAAAAGATTTGAAAACTCCTCTATCAAGGCAAATATCTCTTTTTCTTTCAGACCGATAGCCACGCAAGCCCCTACGATACCGCCCATACTGGTTCCGACTATTTCGCTTGGGATAAGCCCTCTATCTTCCAAATCCTCCAAAACTCCAAGATGAGCGATACCTAAAGCGCCACCGCCCGATAAAACAAGAGAGAAGTTTTTATTCAACCTCATCGCAACCTCTTTTTAATATTTCAAAGCTACTTCATACCCCTCTTTTGTAGCTTCGTAGATATTTCTAACCTCTTTAGCATCCCCGATAACTTCATAGCTAAAACCTTTACTATCAAGATATTTTGCAACGCTATCGTCGCTTTTTAGACCCGTAGCTATGATGACGGTATCAAATCTCGGCAAAATACCCTCTTTACCGTCTTGGATATATCTAACTCCCTCTTTTTCAAAGGATACGATAGATGTTTTTGTCATTATCTTTATATTTTTGCCCTCGAGTCTTTTCATCATAAGCTTTTTAGTGATAGGCTCCATATCGTTAGCCACCTCTTCGCCTCTTTTTGTGATAACCACCTCTTTTCCTTCAAAGACGAGATTTTCAGCCGCTTCCATACCCACCATACCGGCACCCACGATAAGAACTCTATCGCCTTTTATATCCTTTTTTGAGAAAAAGTACTCAAGACTAGTCACCATATACTCATCCTCCAAGCCCTTAAAATCGGGAATATTTTGGATAGAGCCGTTTGCTACTACTATCTTATCGTAATCGCCAAAATCTATCTCTTCTATATTAACATTCGTTCTTATATCGGCTACAAATCTTTTTGCCTTTTTTATCAGGCTATCAAGCGGTCTTTTCATACTCTCTTTGCCTTTTGCCAACGGTGCCGCCAAAAAGTTTCCGCCTATTTGACTATCTTTTTCAAAAAGGCTAACTTCATCCCCTCTTCTTTGGAAAGTTATAGCCGCACTCAAGCCGGCGGGTCCGCTACCGATAACCGCCACTTTTTTGGAAACCTTTTTTGTTTTTAACGGCTCTTTGTCAACTTCGGGATTTATGATACATCCAAGACCGACTCCCTTTTTGACATTATATAAGCATCCTTGCAAGCAGTATCCGCACTCATCTATCTCGTCATATCTTTTTTCAACAAGCTTATTGACAAGGTTGCTATCAGCCACCAGCGGTCGCCCGAAAGCGACAAAATCCGCCAAACCCTCATCCTCGAGCTTTTTTAAGTTTTGTACGCTTCCCATCCTGCCTACCGCTATCACGGGCAAATCGCACATCTCTTTTATAGCCTTTAAGACTTCAAAAGGCTTATCTTTCGGTAACGCCATGTGAGAGTAGTACCAAGGAGGAGTGTCGCATGAGTTACCAAAACCGCAGTGAACCAGGTCAAATCCCGCATCTTTTATAAGGTCAAATATGACTCTGTTGTCTTTTGGCATCCATCCGCCCTCTACAAACTCGCTCCCGCTTATCCTAGCTATCTTCACTACGCCGTCAACACCTTTAAAAGCCTCTAAAACCTTTTTTAAAAATAGAGTCTTGTCTTTTCCGTATATATCATCTCTTTTGTTGAGTCTTTCCGATAAAAATTGCTGTATGAGTTGACCGTGTCCGCACTGCAACTCTATGGCGTCAAATCCCGCTTCAAGCGCCTTTTTTACCGCACTTTTATAATCCTCTAAAATGCTCTCTATCTGCTCTATACTCAACTCTTTAGGAGTAAGTCCGCTCATAGGACACGGAATAGGACTGGGAGCCAAAGGATCCTCTTTGGTCGCCATCTTGTTAGCTCCTCTTCCTGCATGATTTAAGTGTATCCCCGCTAACGCTCCGTTTGATTTGATAAGTTTTGTCAGTTTTTTAAGTTCA
>JAADDL010000013.1 GCA_013153915.1 Campylobacterota bacterium | reverse complement strand
AGAACAACTCTCTTCCGAGGATCTTGGCAAAGAGATTGAAAAAGAAAAAAGTGAAGAGATAAAAGATAGCTTTATAACCGAGTTGCTTCAAAAAAGCGATAAAATGTCTTCGGATATCATAAAACTTCAAATGCAAATAGAAGAGGGTCAAAAAGAGTTTGAAGAGAGACTAAAACAACAGACGGAAGAAGCCTACAATAGAGGTAAACAGGAAGGTTTTGAAGAAGCTCGATCTCAAATGCAAGAGCAAATAGAGACGCTAAAAAAACAGTATCTAAGCTCTATAGAAAAATTAGATAATCTTTTAAATGAATATAATCAATTTTTTGAAAAAGAGAAAGAGAGGATAAGTGAAGTAGCTTTCGAAATAGCTAAAGAGATAATAGCCAAAGAGTTGACTACGGAGAGTAAGAAGATAGCCTATTCTCTTGCGAAAAATTTAATAGACGATATAAAAGATGCGACAAAGATAATTATAAAAACTAATCCTAAGGATTTTGAATATATAAAAGAGAAATTTGCCGAACATAACAATATCGAGATATCAAAAGATGAAGCTGTAAGCGAAGGCGGTGTTGTGCTTATGAGCGATAAAGGCAATATTGACGGGGATATAAAAACGAGAATAGAAAAAGCTAGAGAATTAATTATGGAGAAAACGATATAGAAAGAGAACGATGGATATAAAAAATAAAACTATAGAAGAATTGAAAGAGATAAGTAGCGAAATAAGAAAGAAAATATTGGATACCGTTAGCAAAAACGGAGGACATTTAAGTTCTCCCATCGGGGCTGTTGAGTTGATAGTGGGAATGCATCATGTTTTTGATAAAGAGAAAGACCCGTTTATTTTTGATGTTAGCCACCAAGCTTATGCTCATAAAATTTTGAGCGACAGAGAAGAGTCGTTTTCCACGCTAAGGCAGTTTGGAGGTATCAGCGGATACACAAAACCTTCGGAGTCAAAATACGACTACTTTATCGCAGGACACAGTTCGACATCTATCTCGCTTGCGGTCGGTGCGGCAAAAGCTATCAAATTAAAAGAAGAAGATAGAGTGCCTGTCGCGTTTATAGGAGACGGCTCTTTGAGTGCGGGTATGGTGTATGAAGCTTTAAATGAACTTGGAGATAAAAAGTATCATGTCGTTATCATACTTAACGACAACGAAATGAGCATATCAAAGCCTATCGGCGCTATTAGTAAATATCTTTCAAAAAAGATGGCTGAAAACAGCTATCAAAGATTTAAAAAGATTACCGAAAAGATTATAGACCATTTTCCAGAAAGCGCCGCATATATGGCTAAGAAAATGGAAGATTGGTTAAAGCTTATAACTCCGGGAATGCTTTTTGAAGAGCTTGGTATCGACTATATAGGTCCTATCGACGGACACAATATGGAAGAGGTCGTTGAAACTCTAAAGATAGCCAAAGATTTTAAAGGTCCTGTTATCGTGCACGCCCAAACGCTAAAGGGAAAGGGTTATTCAAAAGCTGAAGGGTATTATGAAAATTGGCACGGCGTAGGTCCTTTTGATTTGGAAACCGGTGAGCCTTTAAAAAAGAGTAACAAAAAAAATGCGACAAAACTTTTTAGCGATACTTTATATGAACTTGCAAAAGAGCATAAAGATGTAGTGGGTGTCACGGCGGCAATGCCGAGCGGAACCGGACTTAAAAAGTGTATGGATGAGTTTCCCGATAGATTTTGGGATGTGGCTATTGCCGAACAACACGCCGTAACTTCTATGGCGGCACTTGCAAAAGAGGGATTTAAGCCTTTTGTTGCCATATATTCTACCTTTTTGCAAAGAGCTTACGACCAAATAATTCATGATACTTGCATTCTTAAAGTGCCTGTGGTATTTGCTATAGATAGGGCGGGTATCGTAGGAGAAGACGGTGAGACGCATCAAGGACTTTTTGATATATCATATCTACGAGTGGTGCCTAATATAACAATATTTGCTCCAAGAGATGAAAAGAGTATGGAATATGCCGTTAAATTTGCCTATGAGATGAAAACCCCTTGCGCTTTTAGATATCCAAGAGGAGCGTTTTTAGACTCCTCTATGTATGAGCCAAAACCGTATGAACTCGGCAAGTCGCAACTATTAAAAGAGGGGAAAGATATACTTTTTATAGGTTTTGGAAACGGTGTGGGTAGAGCTTGTGAAACTTGCGAATTATTAAAAGATAAATTGGATCCGGCTATTTTAGATCTTGTGTTCGTAAAACCTCTTGATGAGAGCATGCTTCTTAAACTCTCTAAAAAATATAAAAAATGGTATGTTTTTAGCGACAGTATTAAAAAAGGAGGCGTGGCTTCGGCTATACTTGAAATGTTAAATATTTACAAGGTCAAAGATGTAAATGTGGAAACATTTGAGTATGAAGATAAGTTTATTGAACATGGAGACACGAAAAAGGTTGAAGATAGCTTGGGGATACTTCCTTCTCAGATAGCTCAAAAGATATTAAATAACGCTCTCAAATAGAGAGCGTTAATTTTTTATAGTTCATTTGCATGTTTATCAAGATATTCGGCTACTCCGTCTATGGAGGCTTTCATGCCTTCCTCGCCTTTATGCCATCCGGCAGGACACACTTCTCCATATTCATTTGTATATAGCATCGCATCAACCATTCTTAGCATCTCATCAATGTTTCTTCCAAGAGGCAAGTCGTTTATAACGGCATGTCTAACCGTACCGTCTGTGTCTATCAAAAATGAGCCTCTTAATGCGACACTTTCATTTAAAAGTACATCAAAATCTCTGGCGATTTGCTTGCTAAGATCTGCAACCAAAGGAAACCTTACCTGTCCTATACCGCCTTCGTTGATTGGTGTATTTTTCCAAGCAAAATGTGAAAATTGGGAATCTACGGAAACCCCTATGACATTGATACCTCTTTTTGTGAACTCGTCAAGTCTATGGTCGAACGCGATGATTTCCGAGGGACATACGAATGTGAAATCTAACGGATAAAAAAAGACAACGGTACCTTTTTCTCCAAAATTTTCATAAAGATTAAAATCTTCGACTATTTCATTGTTTCCAAGTACCGCGGCAGCCGTAAAATTGGGTGCTTTATTGGTGACTATCATGATATGCTCCTGTTTGAAAATTAATTAATTATTAAATTGTAGCAAATATATTATTAATAGGAATTAAAATATATACTAAATAGAGTTATATTTAAAAATTAGATAGTTTGATAAATTAAAATAACCTGTTTTATTAAAATTTCGCATATGAATAGTTTTAAATAATTTTTCGATATAATATCGTCAATTTAATATATATTAGGATACGAGATATGGGAAAAGATTTTTTATTTACTAGTGAATCCGTGACGGAAGGGCATCCCGATAAGATGGCGGACCAGATAAGCGATGCGGTTTTGGACTATATTATCGAGAGGGATAAAAAGGCTAGAGTCGCTTGTGAAACTTTGCTGTCAAACGGATATTGCGTGATAGCCGGAGAGATAAAGACTACGGTGTACGCTCCTTTGCAAGATATCGCAAGAGGGGTTATTAGAGAGATAGGCTATACCGATGCCACTTTCGGGTTTGATTATAGAAGCGCCGGTATATTAAACGGCGTTGGCGAACAAAGCCCCGATATCA
>JAADDL010000030.1 GCA_013153915.1 Campylobacterota bacterium | reverse complement strand
ATGAGTTGCAGAGTTTTAGGCAGAAAAATCGAAGATAGGATCATGGAGATCGTACTAAACAACATCTCTTTGCCGTTAAAGGCAAAATATATAGCAACTCCAAAAAACGCCCAGGTAGAAAATTTTTACGATAAATACGGATTTAAGCTAATTCAAAAAACAGATAACGAAAAAGTTTATATTAAGGAATAAGCGTGAAAGAATTGGTAAAAGAGGCGATAAGAGAGGTAAATAAAGAGTTAGATATAAAAGAGTTGGAAAATATTTCAAACGATACGCTGTTATTTGCGTTACTTGATAGTATGGGTGTGTTGGATTTGATTTTGGAGATTGAATCGAGACTTCAGGAAAAATACGATAAATATATCCAAATCGCCGACGAAACAACCATGGATATCACAAAAACACCGTTTAAAACATTTAAAACTTTAGTGGAATTTTTAGAGGATAAAGTAAATGGCTAAACTGCATTTTAAGGATATTAAGATTGGCGCTATCGTTACGACTACTGGAAATAAAAAAGTTACTATCGAGGAAGAGGCCGCAAATTACGGCTATGATGAAAAAGCTATACGAAGATTAAAAAAAAGAATGGGTTTTAACAGTAGATATGTCGCAGACAAAGATGTTTGCACAAGCGACTTATGCGTAGAATCGGCAAACGAGATTTTTAAAAAGTTTGATAAAGACGGTATAGAAGCTCTTGTTTTCGTAACCCAAACACCTGATTACAAGGCTCCCTCTACCGCAATCATAATGGCCGATAGATTGGGCTTGGGCAACGACGTGATCGCTTATGATATTAATCTGGGATGTAGCGGTTTTATAAACGGTCTTTTAAACTCTTATTCTCTTATCAACTCGGGAATTAAAAAAGTACTTTTGTGCGTAGGCGACGTAGCTAGCCGTTTTGCTTACTGTAAAGATAAAAACTTAACGCCTCTTATGGGAGATGCGGGAAGTGCGGTTTTGATAGAAAAAAAAGAGGGGTTTAGCGCGGATTTTGTACTCCATAGCGACGGAAGCGGATATGAGTATCTGATCATTCCTGATGGTGGATGCAGGAATCCTTTTAGCGAAGATAGTCTTAAAGAGTCGGAGAGTGAAGAGGGGACTAGAAGAGGGGTTGATATGTATATGAACGGCGGTGAAATTTTTAATTTCACCATCAAGGTTGTTCCTAAAATGTTTGACGAGTTATTTGAATTTGCCGATATTTCAAAAGAGGATATCGATTATTTTGTGTTGCATCAAGCAAATAGATATATTTTGCAAAATATAGCGAAAAGACTCGGTATATCGCAAGACAAGTTACCTATGAATACGATGACGATATACGGCAATCAAAATTCTGCCTCAATCCCCGGGACTATAAACGCTTTTCTGTTTGATAAATTAGACGGTAGAAAAAAGGCGGTTTTTGCGGGATTCGGTATAGGGCTTAGCTGGGGAGCGTGTTTGATGGACTTGGAAGATGTATATACGCCGCCTATTAGACAATATAAAGGAGCGTGAAATGAAAAAGGAAGAGTTTTTGGATCTTTTGGCCGAAACGATCGATACCGAAGAGGAACTAAGCGAGCAAATGAGTCTGGATGATATCGACGAATACGATTCTATCGCCATTTTAAGCTTAATGAGTATGTATGACGAATTGGGTGTAAAAGTAACTCCGAATGATTTTAAAGATTTAAAAACCGTAGCGGATTTGATAAAATTGGCGGGAGATAGAGTTGAATAATCTTGTGATCGGCTCAAGTAGCGAGATAGCGAAAGAGTTATCAGACAAAATGGATATTATCGCTATTTCGAGAGAAGATTTCGATATTAAAAATTTAGATAAGATTGATAGTTTTGTAAAGGGTATCGTAAAAAAATACGGAAAGCTCGATAATCTAATCTACATAGCGGGAATTCAAAACATAAAACCTCTAAGAGTTATGAAAATAGAAGAGATAAGAGAGATATTCGATATAAATTTTTTTGGAGCTATGATGTTTGCCAAGGCTTTTGCTTCGAAGAGAGTATCAAACCCGAACTCTTCCATCGTTTTTATATCTTCTGTCGCGGGGATAGAGGCCGAAAGCGGAATTTTGGCCTATAGTGCCTCTAAGGCGGCTTTAAATAATTTAATATTGGGTTTAAGCAAAGAGGTATCTCCCATTAGGGTAAATGGAGTGGCTCCCGGATTTATGCGAACTAAAATGACGCAAATATATACGGATGAGTTTGTGAAAGAGATAGAAAAAAGATCCCTGTTGGGGTTTGTAACTCCAAAAGATGTGGCGGATGTTATCGAATTTCTAATTAAAAATCCAAAAATTACCGGTGAAATTATCAGAATTGACGGAGGATATAAGTGAAAATCCATCATATCGGGTATGTGGTAAAAAATATAGAAAAATATAAAAAAAATTTGATAATCGATGAAGTCGTAAAAGAGGTATATGACGATACTCAAAGGGCAAAACTGGTGTTGTTAAAAACGGATAATGTTTTTATCGAGCTAATCGAACCTCAAAACGAAAAATCTTTTACATATAATTTTTTAAGAAAAGGCGGAGGATACCACCACCTTTGTTACGAAGTCTCGAAAGATACGGCGGAAAGTTTTATCAAAGATAAAAAAATGATAAAAGTTTTAGATTGGGTTTATGCACCTTTGCTTGATAGCGAAGTTATGTTTGCTTACAACAGAAATAAAGAAATAGTGGAGTTCGTATGTCAAAAATAGCGATTATCGGAGGAGGTGGTTTTGCAAAAGAGATCATCGAGGTTATTGAAATGAACGGAGACGATGTTTATGGAGTTTTTGCCGAACAAAACAGTCTTGATTATCCATATTTCGGTTATTTGAATGAGTTAAGAGAACATAAAGATAATTTTGACGGTATTATCGTCGCCGTAGGAGCGGTAAATAAAGAGGGGATAGAAAATAGAAAAAAAATTATAGAGTTTATTCGGCTTAATAATATCCCTTTCGTTTCCGTAATTTCTCCACTTGCTACCATTTCAAAGTCGGTGATTATAGGGAATGGAGTTTATGTAGGTCATAATGTTTTGATTTCTTGCGATGTGAAGATAGAGGATAATGTTTTAATAAATCATAATGCGGTTATAGGTCATGACGTTAAGATAGGGCAAAACGTTTCTATTGCTCCTCAAGTTTTTTTGGGTGGCGGAGTAGTGGTTGAAAGTTGTGTTATGATAGGAGTGGGAGCAACCGTTCGTCAAGGATTAAAGATAGGGGTAAATTCTATTATCGGGATGAGAAGTATAGTTGTTAAAAATATAAAACCAAATTCTCTAACATTGCAAGCACCTTCAAAAATTTATAGGAATTAATATGATGTTTCTCTCTCCTCCTCATATGAGCGGTAACGAGCAAAAGTATATAGACGAGGTGTTTAAGAGTAACTATATAGCGCCGTTGGGAGAATTTGTAGATAAGTTTGAAGATAGTGTTAAAGACTATGTGGGGACAAAGTACGCCTTGGCTCTTTCTTCCGCAACTGCGGGACTTCATCTTGCTTTGAAAGTTTTAGGGATTAAAAAGGGGGATTTTGTGCTTGCCTCCACTTTTACTTTTATCGGCTCGGTCGCTCCCGTAGCTTACCAAGGCGCAAAAATTGTTTTTATCGATAG
>JAADDL010000052.1 GCA_013153915.1 Campylobacterota bacterium | reverse complement strand
TAATCACTAACCTCTTCATACTTCTCTTTATTGAAAATATTTTTTGAAAGGGTTTTTATATCGAGAAAATTTGCGATAACGACATGTATCAGCAGATAAAAAAACAGGGTAATGATACCCGTATAAAAAAGGATATACTCAGGCTCATTAAAATTTATAATAGAGAATACCAAGCCTATAAAAAAGCCACAAATTGTGAAAAAATATATAAAATTCTCTACCCTCAAATATATTCCTTAACTCTAAAATTGTTCAAACAATCTCTTTATAAAACTGCCGAAACTTTTCTCCTTGCCCTCTTCAAGCACTTTATGTTCCAATTTTAAAATAAGTTTTTTAACTATTTTATTTAATTCTATCGTCGTTAGGGAGTTTGGATACTCATCGACAAATATAGTTCTATTTCTTATGGTTTTTGCAATATTTTTATCATTTCTTATGCTACCTATCAAATCCAAGGTAAAATCGTTGCCTATATTTGCTTTGGCAACTTTGTTAATCTTATCGAAAATTATCTTAGCCTCATTTTCGCTTTTTACCATATTTAGTAGCATAAATACTTGAGGCTTGAATTTGCTTGTTATCTTTATGGTGGCGTATGCATCCGTGATGGCCGCCGGATCGGGCACGGTGACTACGATGACTTCATCCGAAGCGTTCAAAAAGAGTCTAGTGTGCTCTCCTATGCCCGCACCCGTATCTACTATGATGTAGTCTAAATCGTCAAGAGAGGAAGCCTCCTCGATAAATCTTTCAAATATAAATTGGTCGCTATATTTGAGTATCTCGTCTCCGCTGTCTCCCGGAATGAGTATTAGATTTTCTTTGATAGGGACTATGATGCTCTCCAAAGAGCACTCTCCTTTTAAAACATTGAGGATATTTTTGTCACATCTTACTTTTAAGAGAACATCGAGGTTTGCCAAGCCTATATCGGCATCAAATAGCGCTACTTTGTATCCGTGCCCAGCCAATAAAACCGCCAAGTTTACACTTATCGTACTTTTTCCTACACCGCCTTTTCCGCTTGTTATGGCTATAAATTTGGTATTGGGCGTATTTTGGCTTTGAGTATCGGAACTTACGATTTGTTTTAATTTATCGGCTTGATTTTGCATCTTTATCCCTCTTAAATCCGTCAAGAATACAATCTACCAAAAATTCACTGCTTGCACACATGATGTCATCAGGCACCTCTTGCCCTATCGAGAAGTAGCTAAGAGGTTTTTTCACCTCTTTTACAAGCGAAAATATATTGCCGAAATTTTTAGTCTCGTCAAATTTCGTAAAGATAAGCGTGTCGATATTGAGGTATTCGAAACTTTTATATATCTCTCTTAAATCTTCTAATTTCGTGCCGGATGAAAGGACAAGATTTACATCTATATCTACTCCCGCTTTCTTCACAAATTCCTCTATCTTGATAAGTTTTTTCTCATCATACTGTGAGCTTCCTATAGTGTCTATGAGTATCGTATCGCAATACGATAAAGATTGTATGGACCTGCCAAAGTCGTTGATGTCGATCACATCTTCGATAGGAAGTCTCATCATTTTGGCATATTGAAAGAGTTGCTCTACCGCTCCTATTCTGTAGGTATCCATCGTGATGATACCCACTTTTTCCCTTTTCTCTTTGAGGTAGGAGTACCTTGCGGCGAGTTTTGCCAAAGTGGTGGTTTTGCCGACTCCCGTAGGGCCGACGAACATCATCACTCTTTTATTGTTTCTGTTTATATCCGATTCTAGCCTTATAGGTATCATTTTTCTAAGCAAAACTTGAAAATATCTCTTAACGGTTTTACTATTTTTTCTCATATTGTAGGGCATATGCTCTAGAGTAAGCTCCATTATGGAGTTTAAGTCATTTATATCCATACCGCTGAGTTTTGCTTTTTTATAAATCTCTGAAAATTCCGACGGGATGGAGAGTCCGCCTCTCAAAGGGGCTTTCTCCTCCCAAAACATCTCTTGTATGAGTTTGACTTTATCGGAAAGTTTATATATCTCATCTTTTATCTCTTTAAAGTCTTCCAAGGATTTATCGTTTTTATCCTCACTCTTTTCACTATTTGATCTATTTTTTGTTATTTCATCGATTTGGGAGATCTGTTTTGCCGCTTTTGAAAGGTTTAGCAATACATCTTGCTCATTTCTTTTTGGTTTTTTCGTCTCTTTTTTGATCTCTTTTTCATCTACGGCTACGACCACTTCATAAAGTGCGCTTTGATTGAAACTCTTTTTTCTTATCTCTTTAGTGCTGACTACCAAAGCGTTTTCTCCGCACTGCATTTGGGCCTTTTTGAGAGCAAGGGACGGAGTTTCGGCATTAAAGGATAAAAGTTTCATAAGCTCCCTTTGCATTTTTTTTATACATTTTTAGAATAAAACCGTTTTTTAAATTTAGCTTCATCAAGGGTAATACAACAGAGACTCTATCTTCCCAACTTGTATGAGGAATTTGCAAAAAAGGTTTTATTAATGTTATTTTATCATAAAATATTATATCCAAATCTAAAGTTCTAGGAGAATTTTTAAAACTTCTCTCTCTTTTGTATCTTTTTTCCGTATTTTGTAAAAATTTTAGTAAGTTGACCGGTGTTAAATCCGTCTTTAAAAGTATGACGGCATTATAAAAATCGGGTTGTTTTAGGTAGCCGAAAGGGGGATTTTTTAAGATGGGAGAAGTTTGAAGTATATCTACTCTTTTGTCTCTTTTTAAAAAATAAAAAAGTTTTTGAAATCTTCTTTTCGTATCGCCTATATTGCCACCTATGCCGATAAGCGCAAAGTGTTTTTTGCGACTTTTTTGTTCTGTTTTGTAGGGAAAATTTTTTGTTTTATAAAACCTCATCTATAAGATTTCCGCTCCGTTACGGGTCAGTAAAACCATATCCTCTATCCTGACTCCAAACTCCCCCGGTAGGTATATGCCCGGCTCAACGGTAAAAATCATCCCCTCTTGTAAGATAGTTTCATCCCTTTTTGAGATGACGGGAAGTTCGTGAATGTCGAGTCCGACTCCGTGTCCCGTGGAGTGGATAAAGTATGAGCCAAATCCGGCTTTTTCTATGATCTCTCTAGCGACTTTATCGACTTCACATGCCTTGACTCCGGGTTTGGCAAATCTCATAGCCTCTTCTTGAGCTTTTAAGACGGTATCGTAAACCTTTTGTTTTAAGTTGCTTGCAAATCTTTGCTCTTTTGAAAAGTTAAGCTCTTTATCTGTGTGAAACTCTAAAACCCTTGTTCTATCGCTACAATATCTTTTATATTTTACTCCTGCATCAAAAAGCAAAACGGAGTTATCTTTGAGTTTTGTTTTTGTGGGAAGTGCGTGAGGTTTTGCTCCGTTTTCGTCGATAGCCACTATAGGATCGAAACTCAAAGAGAGATCTCCTTCGTGAGATAAAATATCGGTAGCTTTGTAGTGGAGGCACTTTTCATCTTTTGAAAATCCCTCTTTTTGCAAAAATTTTGCAAAACTCTCAAAGCTCTCTTGTCCGAGTTTTACCGCTTTTTTTATGATCTGTATCTCTTCTTGGCTCTTTATGATCCTCTTTTTTTGAGAAAGTTTTTTTTGAGGGGTGAAGTTACAAGATAGCTTGGAGCTTAGCTCTTTAAAATCAGCCACACTCCAACACAAAGGATCATAGTAAATCTTTTTTACTCTGTTTTTTCGTATCAACTTCCTTGCGCTTTTAGCAAGACTAAAGCC
>JAADDL010000007.1 GCA_013153915.1 Campylobacterota bacterium | reverse complement strand
TTTCAGTAAATATTTTTGAAAGATTTGCTATGATATGCCAAAAACTTAAACGGAACGATATGGAATATTTTGCAAAAAGAATCATACCTTGTTTGGATGTGAAAGACGGTAGAGTTGTCAAAGGTGTAAACTTTGTCGGACTTAGAGATGCCGGAGACCCTGTCGAAGTTGCCAAAAGATACAATCAAGAGGGTGCGGACGAGATAACCTTTTTGGATATCACCGCAACTCATGAAAAAAGAGATACTATCGTTGATATCGTTAGAGAGGTAGCCAAAGAGGTTTTTATACCTTTGACGGTTGGTGGCGGTATCAGAAAGCTCGAAGACATCTACGCTTTGTTAAATGTCGGCTGTGATAAAGTCAGTATCAACTCAAGCGCCGTTAAAAATCCCGACTTCATAGATGAAAGCGCAAAGAGATTTGGCTCTCAGTGTATCGTTTTGGCAGTAGATGCCAAAAGGGTAGGGGAGTCTTGGAATGTCTTTGTCAGAGGTGGTAGAGAGGATACGGGACTTGATGCTATAGAGTGGATGAAAGAGGGTGTAAAAAGAGGAGCGGGAGAGATACTCTTGACATCCATGGATGCCGACGGTACAAAAAAGGGTTACGATAACGAACTTATCTCTTTGATAAGCTCTTTGGTGGATGTGCCTATCATCGCTAGTGGCGGAGCAGGTACTATGGAGCATATAAAAGATACCTTTTTGAGCGGTGCGGATGCGGCTTTGGCGGCTTCGATATTTCATTACAAAGAGATAGATATAATGGATCTTAAAAGGTATCTATCACAAAACAAAATCCCCGTAAGATTATGATAGTTTGTGCAGGTCAAAACGAGACTATCAAAGGGGCTACTCCCATCGGTGTAGGACTTATCCAAAGCGCTATCAGTCTAACTAAGCTTTGTATAAAAAAGAGGCCGAAAGAGTTGATCTTTGTAGGGAGTGCGGGAAGTTACGGAAGGATACCTTTGTTTGAAAGTGTGACGGCTTTTGAAGCTTATAGCGTTGATATTTCGTATCTTGACGATCTGGCATATACGCCGTTAAAAGAGTTGATACCCGCTAATGTTTCATGTGAAACAAATATAAAAGTCAACAGTAGCAACTACATAACGACAAGCAAACTCCACGCAAAAAAGTTTTTGGATATCGGGCTTGATTTGGAAAATATGGAGTTCTTCTCCGTTGTTAGTGTTGCCAAGAGTTTTGGCTTGTCGGTCAAAGGAGAGTTTGTGGTGACGAACTATTGTGATGAAAATGCTCATAAAGAGTTTATGACTCACCATGCAAAAGCAAAAAAGATGATGGAGGATATAGTTGCAAGATATGTATAAAAAGTCTATTATGGATTTGACGAAAGATGAGTTGTCCTCTGTCGTAAAGCCCTCTTTTAGGGCGAAACAGATATATAAGTGGATTTACACTAGCTATGTGGATAGTTTTGAAGAGATGAAAAATCTCCCTAAAGATTTGAGAAAAGAGCTTGATGAAAAGTTTTTGATAAGCCCTTTGAAGATATTGGCAAAAGAGCAAAGTGTCGATGGTAGCATAAAGTATCTTTTCGGTTTGCAAAACGGGCTTAGTATGGAGGCGGTTTTGCTACCCATGAAAAAGGAGATAAGAGACGAAGATGGCAATGTGGTGCAATCATCCAAATATACCATCTGCATATCATCTCAAGTCGGTTGCAAGATGGGATGTGCTTTTTGCTTGACTGCGAAAGAGGGCTTTAAACAAAATCTAACGGCAGGCGAGATAGTGGCTCAAGTGCTGGAGATAAAAAAAGATATAGGTATAGCTCCGAACAAAAGGGTAAATGTAGTCTATATGGGGATGGGCGAGCCGCTAGACAATCTTGACAATGTCATAAAGGCTGTCAAGATATTTTCCGACCCTGACGGACTAAGCATATCTCCAAGACGACAAACTATCTCCACAAGCGGTTTGGCTCACAACATAAAAAGGCTCGGAGAGTCAAATCTCGGAGTGTTGCTTGCCATATCTTTGCACGCAGTCGATGACGATATGAGAGAAAAACTCATGCCGATAAACAAAGCTTACAATATAGCCTCCGTTTTGGATGCCGTGAGAAATTTTCCCATAGACCAAAGAAAGAGGGTGATGTTTGAGTATCTTGTCATAAAAGATCTAAATGACGACATAAAGAGTGCGAAAAAACTTGTCAAATTACTCCACGGCATAAAAGCAAAAGTCAATCTCATATACTTCAATCCATACCCCAACTCACCTTTTCAAAGACCGAGCGAAAAGGATGTGTTGAAGTTTCAAGCATATCTAAGAGAGCATGGAGTGACTTGTACGATAAGAGAGTCGAAAGGGTTGGATATATCCGCAGCTTGCGGACAGCTTTATGAGAAAAATAGCAATACTACAAAGGGGAAATGATGGGCGGTTTTAGTGCGGTTGATTGGGCTGAAGTTGTTTTGATAGGTGTCGTCGTCATCGTCGGAATAGGCGGTATCATCAAAGTCATAAGAGAGAAGTAGTTTTATAGGTACTCTTTTATCTTTTTACCGCCAAATTCTACCTCGTAAAATGATTTGACATATAGTTTGTAACGATTATCGTGCTTGAACTCTATCCAGTGGGCGTGAAGTAAAAGTCTATCCGCTCCCGTATAAGCTATCCTCTCTTGAGTGTCTAATTTTCCGTCAAGATAATCCGATGCCACTTGATAGCTTGTACCGTATATCGGGTCCCCGATGATTGGATGTTTCACATGAAACAAGTGTATTCTTATCTGATGTTGCCGTCCCGTGATAGGTATGGCTTCAACAAGCGTGGCGTTAAGCTTTGGGATAAATCTTATTGGTTTTATGAATGTTTGAGCCTTTTTGCCGTTTTTATCTATCTTGACCTTTATCTTTACGCTAGAGTAGTCTCTATTTGTAGAGATGGGCTCATCTATCCATAGTTCATTTTGTAGTTTGCCTTTTACAATGGATAAATATCCTTTTTTAATATATTTTTTCTGAAAATAATCTTTAAACAATATTTCCGTTTCTCGATTTTTGGCCGCTAACACTAACCCGCTTGTCTCTTTGTCAATTCTATGGACGATATTTGCATCGTTGCCAAAATGGTATTTAACCTCATCGGTTAGTGAATAGGATGTATTTCTATTTTTCGGATGTACTAACAAACCGCTCGGTTTGTCAAAAACGGCAAAATCTTTACCTTGAAAAGTCGGCTTTAAGCCTTTTGTGACAGGCTTAAAGACAACAAGAGATATTTTGCCCTTGATGGGTATCGATTTGTCGCTAACTATCTTGTTCTCACAAAAGAGCCTTTGTTTGTCGATATATCTTTGCGCCTCTCTCATAGGACAGCCTAACATATCCATAACAACCCTAAAAGGTCTAGTCTCTTTTTCTAAAAAAATATCGATAGTGCCAAATGCCATATTTACTCCGAATTTTATTTTAAGCGACTAAGATTTAAGATGAGCCATTGGTTAAACGGTTTAGACGATAATATAATAACACTTAAGATAATTAAAGCTTTTATATCAAAATTATAATTGTCGGTTTTTAAATTTATCATTATATATGAGAATACAAATATGGTCGAAATCTTAAAAACATAAAGGTAAAATGGTAAAAGAGTAAATTTTAATACTCAAAATCAACGACTTTAGTTGTGATGTTTTTTGATTTTACCAAAGATATTACTTTTAAATGTTCAGGATGGGAAGCGTAGGTTT
>JAADDL010000116.1 GCA_013153915.1 Campylobacterota bacterium | reverse complement strand
CGCCCATTTCACAAAAACCATCTCATCATTATTTTCAATCATCTGCATCGCTTTTTCACAAAGCTTATGATGTATAGTAACTGTTGAACCTTTTTTAAACGCTACTATATCATCTCCTATTTTTGGATTGCAGCAATAATCAAACAAAACATTAGAGATATTAAAATCTGCATAAAAAACAAGATGTTCGAATTTTTGTTTTTTTATCTTATGTTGTCCTATTTTCAAAATAGGAAAAAACATCTTTTCACCTTGAGAATATTTATTTAAAACTTTCACAACCTCTTTCAAAAATTGTGAATCAACGGCAATTCTGTCCAATTTTTTATAAAATTTCTCTTTTCTAAGCCAAGCCAATAATCTCTTTGGCTTTGTATGAAAAATTGTTGCCAAAATATTCACGGCAACTTTTTTATTTAATTCTCTGGTTTTTTGACGACAACTTAAACTTATAGCATTTCTAGCTTTCGAGGTTTTTAGGGAGTTTATCCAGCTACATCTATATATAGGTTTTTTTCCCACTACGACATTTACTATATCTCCGTTTTTAAGCTTTGTTAAAAGCGGTACTTTTTGCTTATTGACATAGATCTCTTTTGTCCTATCTCCTATCTCGGTATGAACGACATAAGCAAAATCCAAAGCTGTAACGCCTCTTGGAAGCGTAAAGATATCGCCTTTTGGAGAAAAAACAGAAATATCTTCGCTATAAAGGTCACTTTTGGCATGTTCATAAAACTCTTGTATATCTTCATTGCCGTTTTCAGTTGACTGCAAATCCTCAAGCCACTCAAGCTTAGGACTTAGACCGCTCTCTTTATATTTCCAATGAGCCGCCAAACCGAATTCTGCTGTTTTATGCATACTAAATGTCCTGATTTGAGCCTCAATGATGGATTTGTCGTCAAATACGGTAGTATGGATAGTTTGATAACCGTTTTCTTTCGGAACCGCAACATAATCTTTAAACCTTGATATAAGCGGGCTAAAGTTTAAGTGTATAGCGCCAAGAGCCCTATAGCAGTCCAAAGGTTTATCTACTATTATCCTAATAGCCAAAAGGTCTAAAACCTCTTCTATGCTTATACCTTTTCTTTGCATCTTTAGATAGATTGAGTAGTGATGTTTTATCCTCTTTTCAAGCTCAAAACTACCCTCTATAAAACCGTTATTCAAAAGTAAATTATGAACTTTTGAAATAAAATGGTTTAGTTTTAGCTGGAGTTGTTGGGTATGTTCTTTTAGGTATTTATCTATCTTTTCATACTCTTTCGGCAAAACGATAGAAAACGATATATCTTCTAATATATTTTTTATTCTGGAAATACCAAGTCTATGAGCTATAGGAGCGTAAACCATAAGGGTCTCTTCGGCTATTCTTTTCCTCTTCTCTTCCCTTAATGCCTCAATGGTTAGCATATTATGCAATCTATCACAAAGTTTTATCACTAAAACTCTAACATCACCTATAGAAGCTACAAGCATTTTCCTAAATGAGAGTGCGGATTTTGCAAGTCTCTCTTCCGGGGCGGAGGAGATTAGATTTTCATCTCTTATCTCCACGATTTTCGTCAAACCGCCCACCAAATTCGCTATAGATTCCGAAAATTCATCTCTTACTTGCTCTATAGTGCACTCCGTATCTTCGACGACATCATGCAACAAAGAGGCTATTATCATCTCTTTATCACCACCGAAATATGAAACGATATAAGCTACCAGTATCGGATGTACGGCATATTCCTCACCGCTTTTTCTATACTGCCCTTCGTGATAAAAAATACAGAAATTAAGAGCTTTTTCGATATCTTCATCGAACTCAATCTGATAATATAAAAGCTCTCTTGCTTTTTCAACAGTCTTGCAAGATTTGATATTGTTTAAAAGTTCCGTCAATATACTCTACTTTTTTTTGGTAATATCACTAAAATCCAACTTATTTTGAGCAATTTCCATCAAAGCTATATCGGAGAATTTATACTTACTCTTATCTACATCTATTGTCAATTTCGCACCGGCACTTAATTGCTCTACCCTTTTCGCAACAGCAATAGATAGCAGGTATCTATCGTTATCCATATTTTTTAAAGCTTTCGCCATAATTTTTTCAAGTCTCATTTTATCCCTTTTTATTTTACTACCGAACAACCGCTAAAATCACCGTTTTTAACAACATTTAGCAAATTATTCTCTTTAAACATATTGCATACGACGATAGGCAAAGAATTGTCTTTTGCCAATGCTATCGACGTATCGTCCATAACTTTTATATTGTCCCTTAAAGCATCATCGTAACTAATAACGTCAAGTCTCTTAGCGTCGGAGAAAAGATTTGGGTCTCTATCGTATATTCCGTCAACCTTTGTCGCCTTTATAATCATTGAGGCTTGTATCTCAATAGCTCTTAAAGTAGCGGCCGTATCAGTGGTAAAAAACGGATTCCCCGTGCCTGCCGCAAATATTACGATTCTACCTTTTTCAAGATGCCTTATAGCTCTTCTGACTATAAAAGTTTCACAGATTTGCTCCATCTTTATAGCACTTTGTACTCTAACTTCAAGCCCCATATACTCTAGCGCCTCTTGCATAGCAACGGCATTTATAACAGTTGCCAACATCCCCATGTAGTCCCCGCTTGTTCTTTTTATAATACCGTCTTTTGCGGCACTAACACCTCTTATGATGTTTCCTCCGCCTATAACGATACCGACTTCAATATCGTTTTCAACCAACTCTTTTATCTCTTTTGCTATAAATTTTAAAATAGAGGTATTTATACCAAATCCATTATCCGCCGCAAGCGCTTCCCCTGAAAACTTGACTAAAACTCTTTGCCTCATCACTTCTCCTATTAAACTTTGGATTTTACAAAATTTTTGTTTAAAATCTAATCAATCGCAAAGGATTGATATGCTTGTTTTTCTGTGTCACCTCAAAAGTCAATTCATCTTTTATTCTGCCGATAATATACCCCTTTTTTATTCTTTTACCCTTTTTAATCGTAGGGGCTATTTTTGATAAATGCGCATATATCGTATGTATTCCGTTGCTATTTTCAACTATAACTACATTATCAAGCATCGGAGTAGATTTGGCAAATACCACTTTTCCGTTTAAAACGTTTCTAACTTTAGCATTAGGTATTTTGGAACCCAAGATTACCGACTCATTGAAAATTTTTATTTTATATATCGGATCAAAATATGTGCCGAATTTTCTTTTTATATAGAAACTTCTTAAAGGAGCAATAGTTTTTGGACCTCTATACTTTACCATTCTCGAGGCTTGATACGACGTACCTATTTGTCTTACGGTTTGATTGTTGATATTTGATTTTAATACCTCTTTTTTTCTATTGTCAACCATCTTTTTTTTCAGTATATTTAACTCGTTTAAAGTCTTTTGTATCGCTCTTTGTTCCGAAAAAATTCTACTCAATTTTTTATCGTAAGAAACTTTTTGATATTTAAGATACTTTATCGTTTTTTCTCTTTTTTGTTTTATGGAAGTCAAATACTTTCTTTTCTTTTCCATCTGACTTATATATTTTTTTATTTCACTTATTTTTGTTTTTATTCTTTTAATTTTGCTATTAACATCGATATAGCGATTTTTTATACTTGTAAAGTTTTTATTCATTATTTTACTCAACGATAAAATAATCTCGTCATTTATCACGCTACCTCGGTTTTCTTGATTGCCATTTATATCCACAATATTTATCGAAAGCT
>JAADDL010000099.1 GCA_013153915.1 Campylobacterota bacterium | reverse complement strand
TATTTTTCAAATCCATAATGCCACAAATTCCTCATTAAAAATGTAAAAATTATTTTATTATATGACAATATTACTTAAACTTAAATTTGTATTTGTCATTAAATCAAAATATAGCTTGCTCTATTTCAATTATAATATCGTCATAAAAAAATATAAAAAAACCATATGCAAGAAATTAAGGAAAAAATTGATAAAATATTTACACTAAAATTTAAAAATCGAGAGGATATATTTATGGTATTGTTAGTAACCGTCATACAAATGTTAAATATGATAATCAACCTCTATATCTGGGTTGTTATCATAGCCGCACTGATAAGTTGGGTTAGACCCGATCCATACAATCCGATAGTTCAGACTCTTTATAGATTGACCGAGCCGGTTTATGCGTATATACGAAGATATATTCCGACCGTCATAGGAGGTATCGATTTGGCTCCTTTGATATTGATATTCGGACTGCAATTTATCCAGCTACTTTTAGCGAATATGCTGAGGGCTATGTAACTTACGGTGAAAACTTTTCTACTTTTACTCACCCTCTTTATCGCAGCACAAGCAAAAGAGATAACTATGGAGTTTTTAAACTCCAAGCCAAAAAGTATATATAAAGATTATTACATTTGGAGATATTTAGATAACGATATAGACAAATCTCAAGCGATAAAACTTATGGGTGAAGTTAAAAGGATGAATAGAAAGCTATTTTTAAAGTTTGCCAAAAAGATAGACACTCCCGCTTACAAAAAGATATTAAAATGTTATAAAATGTCCCCAAAAGAGTTTCTAAAAGCGGACGCTGACTGTATAAAACTGGGTTTTAGCGTATATGACGCTACAAAATTAAATAAAAAAGATTTGCAAATTATAGAAAATAAAATCCAAAAGCCTTATCCCAGACTCTATAAAGCTTTAAAAGTAGTAGAGTCCAATAACCCGTATAAAAAACTTATATCCTCAAATCCCGTAACATTTTTTGATGTTTTTGATAGAATAGGCTCAAACTACAGACTAAAGTATTTCAATAAAATCTTACCTAAAAAAGTTTTGGAAAAAATCTCCAAAAACTCAAGATTTAACTACGCCGTCAAACTAATAGTTATGAATCCGAGTTTAACGAATCTGCAAAAATCCATCATAGATATAAATTCTCAAAACTTAAATGCTAAAGCAAACTTCTTTCTTGCTCTAAACGCACTAAAACATGGATACAAAAAAACAGCGTTAAGATATTTAAAATTAGCCCAAGATAAATACTACTATCGTTTTGACAAAGATAAAGCCCTATTTTGGCAATACCTCATCACTAAAGATCTAGAAACACTTTATAAACTCACCGAAAGCTTTGATATAAACATATACACCATATATGCTCAACAACAATTAAACGGTATAAAAACGGATCGTATAGTATCCTCTTTGAAATGCTCTCAAACAAAACCCCATGTCGATATCACCGACCCTTTTGATTGGCTTGATATATTAGAGAAACTAAACGCCAAAGACAGCGACCCCGAAAAGTTAGCCGACAGTTTTAAAAGTTGCGACGAGCTACCGTATAAAGCGTTTGCCCTTGAAAGAGCGAACTATAAAGAAAACAGCTACTTCATTATGCCTTACGAAAGATATCTAAAAGGTTTAAGCGTCGAAAAAAAGGCTCTTATGTTGGCTATCGCAAGACAAGAGAGTCGCTTTATACCCTCTTCGGTATCCACCTCTTACGCTCTTGGCATGATGCAATTTATGCCCTTTTTAGCTAAAGCGACGGCAAAACAAAAAAAGAGAAAAGATTTTGACTTAGACGATATGTTTAGACCCGAAATCGCCTACGATTTTGCGTCTTCGCATTTGGACTATCTTATGAAACATTTACACAATCCCTTATATGTGGCATACGCATACAACGGCGGTATCGGTTTTACTCTTAGGATGTTAAAAAGCGGACTATTTAAAAAAGGGAAATATGAGCCGTATTTAAGCATGGAACTCGTGCCGTATGACGAAAGCAAAAGATATGCGAAAAAGGTGCTAGCCAATTATATAGTCTATAGCTATCTGCTTGGCAAACGAATAGATATCAAAACTCTTTTTCAAAATTTAATTGAGCCTTAGAGCCATTTTTATCTTCAAACACCAAAACAAGCCTATTGCTTGAATTTTTAGGAAATCTCACTAGATAATAATCGCTCCACTTATTTACCAAAGGGGACATTTTAAGATACGGACTATCTTTTTCCACTCTCTTTATCTCCACATCTTTATCGCTACCGTTTAAGGTTACTCTATATAAAGGGGTGGAGTTTTTATCTTTTTTCAAATTGTCAAAATATAGACCGACCAAGAAATTTTCTTTATCTTGGTCTATCACATCAACATCTATAGGATTTAGATATGTCGCCACTATGATAACTTTGCTATCTTTGGTACCCATTTGTACTTTTTTTGTATTGACTATGCTCAACTCTTGCATCCTATCGATATCCAAGTCTTTAAGAGTCTTTTTTTGAGAACAACCGGTGAAAAATATAAAAATAGCTAAGAAAAAAATGTGTAAAAAACTTTTCGTCATTCCGTCTATCCGTTAAAATAAATCTTGCCGTCTTAAAATTGCTCAAGACAAAGAGGGCAAGTCGAGAAAAATTATACTAAATCGTTCCTTAATAACCGATATTTAAACTATTTTATCTAACAATAAAAACTTTTATAGTAAAATATAAAATAAATTTTTCAAGGACTATCGTGAAGAAAATATCAGTTGCGTTTACGGGACCGTCAAATAGCGGAAAAACTACCGCTATCGTCAAAATAGCCGAGATTTTAACCAAAAAATATAAAGTAGCAATCATCAAAAACGACCCGGGAGATAAAGCTAAGTTCGATATAGAGGGCAAGGATAGTTGGAAATTTTCCAAGACCGGCGCAAATGTTGCCGTCGTCTCTCCGACAAGAACGACCGTTTTTTTACAAGAACAAAGATCAATAAAAGAGGTCTCGGAACTTTTGGGAGATTACGATATCCTTATTGTGGAAGGGTTGAAATATTTGGATTTGCCCCGTATAGGTATATTTAGAAACAAGATAGATACGGACTATTTTCCGTATATCAACGCCATAGCTTGCGACGATAGCGTAGATATATCAAGCTACGATATACCCGAAAATATAGAGATATTAAACTTAAACGATACCGATGAGATTATAGATTGGATTTTTAAAAACGGAGTCGAAAATGATTGAGATTATAGAAGCTGTTGAAAAGATAGCCGTAAGGATAAAAGAGGCGTTTATCGAAGAGGATATTTTATATAGCGATACCAAAAACGCCACCGGAGACGTTCAGCTAAAATTGGATATAAAAAGCGATTTGATTGTAGAGGAGGAGTTAAGCAAAGTATTTACCATCAAGGAAATAATAAGCGAAGAAAAAGAGCACACTTTCAGTATAAATCCAAACGGTAAATACACCATAGCTTACGACCCGCTTGACGGCTCAAGTCTCGCCGATGTCAACCTAAGCGTCGGTTCGATTTTCGGTATATACGAAGGAGGCGTAAGCGGAAAAGATCTTAAAGCCGCCATCTATGTAGTGTACGGACCTAGAGTAGAGATGGTGGTCGCCAGAGAAAATGTGGAGATGTACAAGCTAAGACTCAACAATAAATTTAAATTTTTAAAGCAGATAAAGCTAAACAATAAAGGTAAATTAAACGCTCCGGGTAGCACTCAAAAGTGCTGGTATCCATACCATAAAGAGATGATAGACGATTTTTTTGCCAAAGGATATAGACTAAGATACTCGGGCGGTATGGTGCCGGATCTACACCATATCCTCTTAAAAGGCGGGGGTATATTCTCATATCCCGGCACTACCGACAAACCTCAAGGCAAACTAAGAATGCTTTTTGAGGTATTTCCGTTTGCCTTTATCTATGAAAAAGCGGGAGGTGAAGCCATAGACGGCGTAAATAGACTGCTTGATCTTAAGCCTACCCATATCCATGATACGACTCCTTGCTTTTTCGGCTCAAAAGAGGAGATAGCCGTAGTAAAAGAAGTTTACAAAAAGGCGCAAAAAAGTGAGTGAAGAGACAAAAGAGCTTGACGAGTTTGAATTAAAGCTTGAACAAAAGAGCAAGATACTAAAAGAGTGTCAAAAGGAAAAAGGCTTGGATAGCTGTTTGAAATGCGACAAAATAATCGGTTGCGAAACACGAAACGAATATGTAAAAGCCGTTTACGACTCGATGAACAAGGGTCAAAGTGGCGGATTTGAATTTTAGATAAGGATAAAATATGGAAAATAAGTGTGAAAGAGCATACATAACGACTCCGATATATTATGTAAACGATGTTCCCCATATCGGTCATGCATACACGACCATCATTTGCGATACATTGGCAAGATACTCAAGACTTATAGGCTTGGAAACCTTTTTTCTAACCGGCACCGACGAACATGGACAAAAGATAGAAGAAGCCGCAAAAAAGAGAGGAAAAAGCGCAAAGCAATATGCCGACGAAATAAGCGCATACTTTAGAAATCTGTGGGACGAATTTGAGATAAGTTACGACAAATTTATCAGAACGACGGACGAAGACCATATGATAGGCGTACAAAAAGCCTTTGAAGTGATGTATAAAAAAGGCGATATCTATAAAGATATGTATGAAGGTCACTACTGCGTTAGCTGTGAAACTTTCTTTACTCAAAATCAACTCATCGATAACGAGTACTGTCCCGATTGCGGAAAATCGACAAGTATAGTTAAAGAGGAGAGTTACTTTTTTAGATTGTCCAAATATGAAAAAAGACTTTTAGAGTGGTATGAAGATAAAGAAAACTGCGTACTCCCAAAAGGCAAAAAAAACGAAGTAGTGAGCTTTGTAAAACAAGGATTGAGAGATTTATCCGTTACAAGAACGAGTTTTGATTGGGGTATTAAACTGCCAAAAAGCATCAATGACCCAAAACATGTCATGTATGTCTGGCTTGACGCTTTACTAAACTATATCACCGCACTTGGATACGGTACGGATGAAAAACTTATGAAGTTTTGGCCTGCAACCGTGCATGTAGTGGGAAAAGATATATTGAGATTTCACGCTATATATTGGCCTGCATTTTTGATGAGTCTCGATCTTCCTTTGCCAAAACATATAGCCGCACACGGCTGGTGGACTAGAAACGGCGAAAAGATGAGTAAATCAAAAGGCAATGTTGTAGATCCCAAAGAGGTTGCGGACGCTTACGGACTTGAAAATTTTAGATATTTTATGCTTAGAGAAGTGCCTTTCGGACAAGATGGAGATTTTTCCCAAAAAGCGCTGATAGATAGGATAAATTCCGACCTTGGAAACGATTTGGGAAATCTAGTAAACAGAGTGCTTGGAATGAGTGGAAAATATTTTGAACTGGAGTTAAACTCCGATGAGCTTAAAAAGTATCATGCAAAAGAGTTAAACGAGTGCGAAGAGATAATCGACTCTTTGCAACAATATATCTTCGATATGCAGTTAAACAAGTATCTTGAAGGACTATGGAAGATATTAACCGTAGCAAACCAAGCTATCACCATACACGAACCTTGGGTAAAGATGAAAGAGGGTAAAAAAGAAGAAGCCATGGCGCTTGTAGCACTTATAGGAAATCTTTTGACAAAGGTCGCCGTGCTATTGCATCCGGTCATGCCTCACACTACTCAAAAGATAGCTTCCGTATTCGGCTTTGAGATAGATTATGAAGCTTATAAGAAGTATATCGAAAATAAAGAGCTTTTACCGAAGATAACGCTTAAAAAAATAGATCCGCTTTTTCCGAAGATAGAAAAGATGCTTATGAGTTCACCCGAACCCACCGCCGTCAAAAAAGAGAAAGTTCAAGAGAAAAAAACGGACAAAAAAGATAGCGGTATCATAACTATAGATCAGTTTTTTCAAACCAAATTAAAAATAGCTACCGTTATCGAAGCCGAAGAGATCGAAGGTAGCGATAAATTATTAAAGCTCAAAGTGGATCTATCGGAAGAAAAACCGAGACAAATCATAGCCGGCATAAAAGAGTTTTACAAACCAAGCGAGCTTGTAGGCACTCAAATATGCGTAGTATCCAACCTAAAACCGGCTAAAATATTCGGACATAAAAGCGAGGGAATGCTTTTAGCCGCAAAAGATAAAGGCACGCTTACGCTTATAAGACCCGAAAAAAGTGTAAAAAACGGTTCAGCTGTTGGATGAGGATTGAAAACCTTTTAAAGATTATCGACGCAGAGCTTACAAACGCTCCGTCGGTATCATTTATAGACCAAGTCAAACTAAACGCCTCCGAAGTAAAAAGGGCGGACGCTTTTGTATGCATAGATAAAAATAGCCTTAATACCGCCATACAAAACGGCGCTTACGCCATAATCTATCAAGACGATACGGATATTGCCGACGATGAAATCGCTTGGGTCAAGGTTGAAAACATTAAAAAGGCTTTGATACGATATCTAAGATACAAAACGGTGCAATCTTCTTATAGATTTTTTTATACCGACGATGTTATATTTCAAATACTAAAAAAGATAACGATAGATACTAAAGTAAAATTTTTAGACAAAGATATATTTGGAGATTTTAAAACCGTCATAAATGCCGATAGCGATACGATATTCGTATCAAACGACCCGACTTTCGTCAAAGACGCCGGAGCCAGCCACCAAGAGATAGAAAAAAAACCTTATGATGATATAATTTTTATAGACGGTTCTCTTTTTAGAAGCGACTTGATAATAGATGGAGTTTATTATAAAAATCTATCTTTGCCCTCTTTGTTTATCGATAGACTTAAAGGGGCGCTTGAGTTTTTGAAATCAAACGATATCAAATACGATATCGCAAATATCTATGTAAAAAATCACTTTGAACCGATATTCGTAGATAGATGTTTTAAAGTATTAAGCTATGGAGCTTCGGGAACGGTTTTGATAATCGAAAACGATATAAATCTTATCAAAGAGGAGGTTGAATATCTGCAAAAAAATGCAAAATATGCCAAAAATTGTCTCTTTTTGGATAAAAGATTTAAATCCGCCTTCAAAAACATAGATATTGATATATACTATTATGACGAGCGTTTGGATGTCAAAAACCTCAAAGATAAAAACTACAATTTTTTTCTTATATTACAAAGAGAAAAAGACGATATATTAGAACAACTCTTATCTTACGAACAAAAAAGAGAAAAAAAACTATTTTAAAAAAGGATAAACGATGATTGACGAACCCGACTCGGGAAACAGAAGTTATTTTACGGAATATTGGGATTTGGTAGGGGGCTTTATATTTGCCTTTTTGGCACTCTATTTTCACCATTTGGAAGCCACTACGCTCTCAGCCGTATTTTCTGCCGCATCAATCGGACTTTTTAGCATAACCGTTTCGGAAATAGCCGAAATATTAGCCCATAGGATTAGTGAACCCTACGGTAGCTATCTACTTACCATCTCTGCCGTTGTCGTTGAGATTATACTTCTTTTTAGCATACTTTTACAAAGCACGCAAAATATAGACGCCATAGAGACGGTAAAAGGCGGTATAATATCCGCCGTATTGGTTGATATGAATGTTCTTTTGGGGCTTGCTGTTTTTATAGGCGGATTATCTTTTAAAGAGCAACAGCACAACGAAGACACCTCAAGTTCATACACCACCATACTATATGTAGCCTCTTTAACGCTTTTGGTACCGGGCATACTTGACTATACCGAGCACGGCAAAGAGGTGATAAAGTCCGCATCACTCGCCATATCTTTGGTTTTATTTCTATTTTATATCATTATTTTGATATTTCAGACAAAAACACACACGGACTTTTTCAAATCGACCGCAAGAAGTAGAATATTTAGATATAAAAAGATGCTAAAAGAGCAACACGCGGACGATGATGAAAAAGAGGATGAAAGCGTTGTATATATCTTTGAAAAGTTACCCACCACGTTGAATTTTATCTCGATGCTGTTTTTTGTCTTTGTTATCGGAGTTATGGCGGAGATATTCGCAAAGACAAGCTTGCCTCTATTTAAAGAGTTTAGCATATCAACGGGTATTGCGGGTCTATTGATAGCCATTATCAGCGTAACTCCCGAGATATTTACCGCCATAAAAGCCGCAAAGGACGACCAAATCCAAAGGGTTATCAATATCGCTATGGGTGCTTCAACGGTATCTATACTATTGACCGTGCCTATACTGATGTTTTTAGGTTTTATGTTCAAAATAGACCTAGTACTTAACTTCAACCCTCTTCAAGTGGGGGCATTGATATTTACCGTCATACTGGCTTGGAAAACCACGGATAACGGAGAAACAAACTATTTTGAAGGCTTATCGCACTTAATGCTTTTCATTTCCTATGCTATAATTGCGGGCTTTTATTAATATTTAAATGACTATTAATTATAATGTTTGCAAAATTTTTTTGAAAAGGGGTTTGAATGAAAAAAAGTTTAAAACTTTTACTATTGGCTGCGTCTGTTGCCTTACTTGCGTCTCCGGCATCGGCAAAGACTATCAGATGGAGAATGGCACTTAGCTGGCCTTCTACGCTAACACCGCTCGCTTCTCCTCCTATGGAAGTAGCGAAACTTGTTAAAGAGATGAGTAAAGGAAAGTTTATCATAAGAGTTGAGGGTGCGGAAAAAACAAAATCCGCTCTTGGCGTACTTGATATGGTAAAAAGCGGTTCTTATCAGATGGGACATACCGGAAGTTACTACTATATAGGAAAAGATCCGAACACCGTATGGTTTACGACTATCCCTTGGGGTATGACTACGGCCGAACAATATGCATGGTTTTATTACGGCAACGGTATGAAATATATGAAAAAAGTGTACGATAAATTCGGTGTTTATAGTTATCCGGGAGGAAATACCGGCGTTCAGATGGGCGGATGGTTTAGAAAAGAGATAAAAACCGTTGATGACTTAAAGGGTCTAAAGATGAGAATTCCCGGATTTGCCGGAAAAGTTATGGCAAAACTCGGAGTCAATGTCGTAAATATCCCGGGAGGCGAGCTTTACACCTCTCTTGATAGAGGTACTATCGACGCACTTGAATGGGTCGGACCGGCAATGGATATAAAAATGGGATTTTACAAAGTCGCTCCATATTACTATACGGGATGGCATGAGCCGGCAAGCGAAATGTCATTTTTCGTAAATCAAAAAGCTTTCAATAAATTGCCTAAGAAATATCAAGTTATGCTTATTACGGCTATGAAAGCGGCATCTGCGGATATGTATATTGAAAACTTCGCAAAAAGCGTAGACGCTTGGCAAAAGATGATAAAAGAGTATCCCGGCATAAAGGTAAAAACTTTCCCTATCCCGGTACTTAAAGCTATGAAAAAAGCGACAGATGAGATTATGCAAGAGTATGCGTCTAAAAATCCTCTATTTAAAGAGATTTGGACGGATTATCAGTCATACTTGAAAAAAGCTAGAACTTGGACGATGATGAGCGAGTACTACTACCTAAAAGCCTCTAAAGAGGTTGGAGCGGGAGAGTAATCTTTTAAACTTCACTCGGGGAGCGAAAGCTCCCCAAAATAAACCACTACTAAAGATAAAAAAATGTTGATAAAACTAGAAAGAAAACTTGATAAATTGATAGATATACTTGGGGATATTTTGGTGGTATTTTTACTGCTTATGATATTAAATGTATTTTATGATGTTATTATGAGATACGCTTTTCACGACAGTTCGATAGCTATGCAAGAGATGGAGTGGCATCTATTTGCCATCGTAATACTCTTTGGAGTATCATATTCGCTTAAAGAAGACGCCCATGTCAGGGTCGATTTTATCTATGATAGGCTTAGCGTAAAAACAAAAGCTATGATAAATATAATCGGCACGATACTTTTTTTATTACCTTTTACGATACTTATCATATACGGCTCATACCCTTTCGTTATGGATTCGTATGTAACAAACGAGGTCTCAAGTGATCCGGGCGGATTGAAACACCTGTGGATGATAAAAGCCATGATACCTCTATCGTTCACAGTTTTGCTTCTTGAGGCTTTTCACTATATTATCAAAAATATAAATGTTTACAGAGGCATAGAGGAGCTACCAAAAGAAGATCCTCAAGGAGCGTTGTCATGATAGGTATCTATATGTTTGGTGCAGCCTTACTTCTTCTTGTAGTGGGATATCCGGTAGCTTTTACATTTGGTGCGGTTTCGATGTTTTTCGGAGCTATTGCCGCATTTTTAAATATATTGCCTGATGAGTGGAGCATGGTTCACTTCTTTCAGGGTTGGACTATGGCTGACTTTACCGATGAATTTTTGCAAATGTTTGCAATGATGCCTTTTCGTATCTACTCTATTATGACAAACAAGATACTTATGGCGGTACCTCTTTTTATCTTTATGGGTATCGTTTTACAAAAATCAGACCTCGCTACTAGGCTTCTTGAGTCAATGGGAGTACTATTTGGCAAAATAAGAGGAGGACTTGCCGTAAGTACTGTTTTAATAGGCGCTCTTCTTGCCGCTTCGACCGGAGTTGTCGGTGCAAGCGTCGTGGCTATGGGTGTCATATCGCTTCCTATCATGCTAAAACACGGTTACTCCAAAAAGCTAAGCACAGGTACCATTTGTGCCGCCGGAACTTTGGGGCAAATCATACCGCCTTCGATAGTGCTTATCGTCTTGGGAGATGTCTTTCAGCTTCCCGTGGGCGATCTTTTTAAATACGCTTTTTTTCCGGGATTAACCCTGGTTGCGGCTTACATCATCTATATACTTATCGTAGCTTACATAGATAAAGATGTAGCACCTGCCGTCGAAATAGATGAAAGCATATCAAAGATGGAAAATATCAAAAAAGCTCTTATATCCATCATACCTCCTTTGGTACTGATAGTGTTGGTTTTAGGCTCCATATTTGCCGGTATCGCCACCCCTACGGAGTCGGCTTCGGTGGGTTCGATAGGCGCTTTACTGCTAGCTGCGGGGTATAAAAAACTAAATATCAAAATGGTAAAAGAGGCATCCCTCGGAACTATCAAGATAACGGCTATGGTGTTTGCTATACTCATTGGCGCTACGGCATTTTCTATGGTATTCGTATATAGCGGAGCCGATGAGATAACGGCGGAGTTTATGACTCACTTGCCGGGAGCTAAATGGGGATTTTTGATACTCTCGATGCTATCAATTATGTTCTTGGGATTTTTTATCGACTTTATCGAAATATCCTATATCGTTGTACCTATACTTTTACCGATAGCACACACTATCGGACTGGATCCTTTATGGTTTGCAATACTGATAGCCCTAAATCTGCAAACTTCATTTTTAACGCCTCCATTTGGTTTTTCTCTCTTTTATCTAAAAGGTGTCGCACCTCCAACGGTAAAAACGACGGATATCTATAAAGGAGTCATACCTTTTATAACTTTGCAAATACTCGTACTTATCTCGGTAGTCATATTCCCAAGCTTCTACGGTTTTCATGCATAATTTTCAGCGATACTTACCGAAGTATCGCTGACATAATATGTTATAATATCCCAAAGGAAAGATATGGATATTCAAACTTATTATGCATCAAAAAAGAGACTATTTTTATCTTGGTATATAGATTTTATTTTATTTATGACACTTTGGTATCTAATCTCATATTTTTTAGGGTTAGAAGATAATTTACCGTTTTGGGCTCCATACTCGGTGTTTATTATCATACGAACTATTTTAGAAAAGATTTTTGGCTCCATCGGTTATTTTTTTCTCTCTATCGATAAAGACACAAAAGAGGTTGACCCAAATGTTTACGAACGAGAAAATTGGCTAACGATGCTTTTTGGGACTCTATTGGTCTTAGAAGGCGGAAAACAGCTAATCAGATGGACCGAGACACTTTTGCCTCAACCGTTTTTCGGTCACATCCCAAATGAAACTATACAAATAGGAATATACCTTTTGTTTGGATTTGCATATATTTTAGCCGGCTATTGGTTTTTCAAAGTTAATATAAAAGGATTTTATCTAACTATTTTACTAATTATGACAAATATCATCTCTATTGTTTTAAGTTGGAACTTATGGAGTGTTTTTGTTGAAAAAATGGTCTTAGCCCGTAGAAATATGCAAGATTTACCCGTTAGGGAAGGAGAGATTGAGTTTTTGCAAATATTTTTCCCAAAAGGTATTTTAGCAATCGAAATCTTTTTGTTTATTGCTCTGCTTTTTACATACAAAAGATTTAGATAGATATATTGCTCTATGTCAAACTATATAGCTTCTTAAACGAATCGCAATCTTTTTTCAAAGTATCTATATCTCCCTGACAAACTATCTTACCATGTTCAAAAACCAATATCTTATCCGAATTTTCTACCGTACTTAGTCTGTGAGCTACTATAAAAACCAATAGTTTTTCCTTTAGCTCCTCTATAGTTTTCATAATAGACGCTTCACTTTTATTGTCAAGTGCGCTAGTAGCCTCATCCAATATCAAAATATCGGGGTCTCGATATAGCGCTCTAGCTATCGCTATACGCTGTCTTTGCCCTCCGCTTAGATTTGTTCCCGACTCATCCAACACGGTATCTATACCATCGGGTAAACTCTCGATATAGTCTAATATATTGGCTTTTTTTAGCACCTCTTTTATCTTTTTGATATCTTTCTCTTTTCCGTAAGCTACATTTGCCGCAACGGTATCGTTGACAATGTATATCCTTTGAGAAACTACACAAATATGCTCTCTTAATTCATTTATATCGAAGTTTCTCATATCTTTGCCGTTTATCAATATGCTACCCTCGCTAGGGTCGTAAAATCTAAGCAACAGATTTACCACAGAGCTTTTTCCTCCTCCGCTATCACCTACTAATCCTACCATATCACCTTTTTTGGCGCTAAAATTTATATTTTTGACCGCTTTTTTATCTCCATAACTCAAACTAAGATTTTTGACTTCGATATTATCTATTTTTTCAACTTTTTCCTTGCCGCTTTCTATCATAATAGGATGTGACATTATCTCTTTTATCCTCTCATTGGCGGCTACGGCTATTTGAAATTTGCTATACGAATTTGACAATCTTTTTAAAGGGTCAAGCAGTAAAGATAAAGCGGTCAAAAAAGAGAAAAAACCACCGGTTGTCAACTCATGCGTCACTAAAACTTCCCTGCCTCCGACTACGATAACGGCTACGATTGAAATCGCACCGACAACTTCAAAGATGGGAGCGAGGAGTTGTTGATTTTTAACATTTTTCATATTTATTTTAAAATAGTTTAGATTTTCTTTCTCAAATCTCTCCAATTCATACTCTTGGGCATTGTAAGCTTTTACCATTTCATAATTATTAAATATCTCGGATAATGACGAAGTAAGCCTCGAATTTTGTTCTTGAGACTTTTTGGATAGTTTTTTTATCTTTTTAGATATAATGCTTATAGGCAAAACGGCCGCAGGGATAACGATTATAGAAAATAATGCCAATTTCGGACTTTGATAAATAACTACGACAAGCAGACCCAAAACCGTAAAAAGACTCTTGAAAAAATTGACAGCGTCAGAGGCTATGGCGTTTTGAATCTTGGATATATCGTTCGTTATCCTGCTTATCAACTCTCCGCTATGTTTATTGAGATGAAAATCCAAATCTAAAGCCACTATGTGTCTTAGCATCTTGTTTTTCATAATCCTAACAACATCTTCTCCGATATATGTCAGATAATAGGAAGACAAAAACGCCCCTACTCCTTTTCCCAAAAACGCCAATACGATAAAAACGGGAAGTACATAGAGCATTTCTATATCTTGTTCTATAAAAATCTTATCCATAACGGGCTTAACGAGATAGGCAACCGCCGCAGTTGAAGCGGATACCAAAAGCATTCCGAATATCGCCAAAGCCAATTTGCCTTTATAGTTTTTCAAATAAGGCAAATACTCTTTAAAAAATTCTAACATTTCACACTCTTTGTCTCTCTTAATTTTTTAGGATATTCAAAAAACAATATCTCTCCTTTTTTCTTTTTGATATCTCTCCAACTTTTTATATCAAATTCGATACAAATAATACCAGAGGTGGGGATATTGAATATAACGCTATCGCTTAAATATTCCGCCAACTCATTTAAAGACGGATTATGCCCCACCAAAAAAACATCATTGTATTTATCTTTGATTTTTGATAATATATCCGTCAAATCAGCCGGTGAAGCTTCATATATCTTTTTATTGTAGATTATCTTGTCTTTATCGATGCCTAAAACTTCGGCTATCTTTTTAGCACTCTTTTTTGCCCTTTTTGCGGGAGATGAGATGATGATATCGGGATAGTATCCGTTTGATTGTAGCCAACACGCCATCAAAACGATATCTCTCTTTCCTCTCTTTTTCAATCCTCTATCAAAGTCGCTTATATCGGTTTTACTCCAATCGGACTTTGCGTGTCTTATAATAAATAGTCGCTTCATACACCTTTCCTTATATCAGTTCCTGCTAAATATCCGCTTGACCATGCAAAAGCTAGATTATACCCTCCTCTTTTGCCGGTCACATCGAGGATTTCTCCCGCAAAATACAATCCTTTGATAAGTTTTGACTCCATAGTCTTAGAATCGACAAACATCGTATCCACTCCCCCTCCGCACACTTCGGCATATCTAAATCCATGAGTGCTTTTTATTTCAAATCTCCAATCAATCAATTTGCTAATAATCTTTTTCATATCCTTAGCCCCAATATCTTCAAGGCGATTTTCTCTTTGTATTTTAACCTCATCCAGTAAAACCTTAGCTATTTTGATATCTACAAATCCTGCAAGAAGTATCAAAATCTCTCTTTTTGGATAAAGTTTTTTAATCTTGTTAAATATCCCAAAAAGCTCGACTCTGTCGTAATCTTTTAAAAAATTTACGCTAATAACGGCAAAATCGCTTTTTAACAAACTTTTAGACACATAGGGGCTAATATCCAGTATTGCAAATCCCGATAAACCGTATTTGGTAAAAAGTATATCTCCTTGGATAGTTATTTTTTTCTTTTTTTGCAAAAATGTTACTTCCGCAAAAGTCTTTACGCCGGATATTTTAGAACAAACGGTGCTTTTTTCTACCTCCAACTGCACCAAAGAGGGGTAAATATCGACAATCTTATGCCCAAAACTTTTTGCTATCTCATAACCCGTCATGCTACCGCCCAAATGTTCGGCGGCATAACTACCCATACTCAACAGCACTTTATCATACTCTTTGATTTTACCGTTAGATGCCACTATAAACACATCGCCTTTTTTCTCTATATTTTCAATGGGGCTTTCAAGAAAGATATCTACGCCGTTTTGTGTTAAAGAGTCCTTAAATATTTCCAATGCCGACTTTGCGCTATACGATAGAGGATAAACTTTTCCGTCATCTCCTATATCTAAAAATAGCCCCATCCTCTTACAAAACCTCTCAAAAGAGTCAAAGCCGAACCCATCAAATACACTCTTTACAAAATCAAAATTTGCGGTAAAAAAATTGTCCATAGATAAATCAGTATTTGAGATATTGCATTTTCCGTTACCGGAAATCGATATCTTTTTGCCTATAACGCTATTTTTTTCATACAAATCTACCTTGACACTCTTGCAAGATGCGACTACCGAAGCCATTATCCCCGCAGCACCCGCACCTATAACGGCAACTCTTATCATCAAAACTCTTTTTTGGATATATGAAAAGTAAAATATTTAGATTTAAAACCGCTATCTCCGATTTTGCTAAATTGCGTTATCGCCGCTTTGTGATTTTTAACTTCAAGATACAACAATCCCAAAGCCAATCTGCTTTCAAAATTATTCGGATCCATCAGCTTCGCCAACTCAAGCAAAGCTATGGCGTTAGCATCATGTTTTGCCCCTATTGCGGCAACTGCCGCCAAAAGTAAAGTATTTGAATCTTTTATCTTGTATACATCAATAAGCTCATTATATATCGCATATGACTCTTCATAATTTTTCGTATATATATCCACATACGCAAGGGCTTGCATAACCCCGGTCACGTCATCACTCTCTTTTGCAAGCTGTTTTTCTAAAATCTCTCTTACATAATAAAGCATACCCGAGATCTGTAAACTCTTTATATACAGATCTCTAGCCACTACCGGTCCGTAAAAAAGAGATTTAAAGTCAACATCTTTTTTTAGAAAATTTGATTGGATAGCTTTTGCGAATTCCTTAATACTTTTGCCTTGCGTTTTGGCATTTGTATAGACCAATCTAGCAACCATATCTCTTGGCATGATCGCTTTTAAAGAAGTTGCCTTTTGCAAAAAAAGCTCTTGGTTATTTATTTTTTTTGCTACAATAGCGTCAAAAATCAAGTTTATAGCTCTATTTGAGTTATCAGATTCTGCAAAACTGGCAGAAGATATAAAGTTGTTTTTCGCAAATTCTATAAGAGCTGTAAAAAAATCCCTATTTTTCAAATCTTTATCATTGTGCAAATCCGTATTGATCTCCTCTATCAATTTATCCGTATCTCCATAAATCAACTCTTTAGTAAAGATAGCGAAAATACCCGCCAAATAGTTTTCACTATCAAGATGATAGCTTTTTATAAAACTCTTATATGCTTTAGAGTAATTTTTC
>JAADDL010000049.1 GCA_013153915.1 Campylobacterota bacterium | reverse complement strand
TATTAAATCAAAATTTTAAGATAGAAGAATTGGATATAAAAAAGGTTGACGATACGCATCTTGATATCTTTTTTAAGGCGGCCAAACAATGAGGTTTTTGAAAAAAGTTTTATATATGCTCTTTTGTTTTTTGCTTTTTATTGAGATATCCGTATATTTTTTGCCTAAGGAGGAGTTGTTCTATTTCGCACAAAGAAAGTTAAACGGTTATTATATAGGTTTTTATTCTCAAAAGATAGAGGATAAGGGCTTTAAGTTGAAAACGGTGAACGATTCTATAAAATACGATAAATTGGACATAGCGAATATCAAAGAGGCGGATTTAACGACTTTTGTGTTGTGGAACGATTTTATCGCCAAAGATATAAGATTGAGCGACGTATCTTCAAGTATAGTACCTAGAAATATCGAATACGTAAAGTTGATATGGTCGCCTTTTAGCGGGTATAAGATCAAAGTAGATATAAAAGGAGACTTGGGAGTAGCTGTCGGATATATCGATATATTGCATAAAAAAATTGTTATTACTCTAAAACCCTCAAATTTGATGAAAAAAAGATACTATTCTACGTTGAGAGGTTTAAAGAAGATAAAAGCGGGGTATAAATATGTCAAGAGTTTTTAGCGGTTTGTTTGCGAATTGCTTCTATCTTATACTTTGGATGATATTTATCGCCAAATCTCTAGCTTTGGGCTTAAGTTTCGTATTGCCCGATACCCCTCTTGCTCAAGAGAGCAACTTTAAGGATACCGTTTCATACGTGAGAGTTAACGCGGGTAGAGTATTTAAGTTGCGTCAAACTACCGAAAAAGTTACGACGACAATAAAAAAGGAGCCCACTCTTTTAGTGAAAGATATGGTGCTTAAAGGAGTATTTGTCGGCAAGGAGAACTCTTTTGCCGTAATAGCGTTGAAAAATAAAAAAAACGAGATAAAAATAGTCGCTAAAAACGATATTTTTAACGGATATAAGCTTATTAAGGTTTATCCTTGGAAAGTTATTTTGAGAAAAAATTCAAAACTTTACACATTGGTTTTTAAAGACAAAAAAGAAGATCTAGACGATTTAAGTGGGATGGATTTTGAGCAAGATGACGGGTCGGTGATATTAAATAAGGACGATGTTTATAAATATGTTAATAATTTTGATAAAATTTGGAAAGAGATTAGGATAGACGATGTTAGAAAAAACGGTAAACTTAACGGCTTTATCGTGAAGTGGATAAGAAAGGGATCCATATTTTCTAAAATAGGTCTTAAAAAAGGAGATAAGATTGTCAAAGTTGACGGAAAACCTTTGAAAAGTTACGCGGATGCTTTTGTGTATTATGAAAAAATTAAAAAGAAAGAGCTCGACTTGCTAAGGTTAACCGTATTGAGAAATAACAAGGAGAAAGAAATTGAATATGAACTGTATTAGGATAAAGAGATTCGCACTGTTAATCGCGGTAGTTTTATTGCCTTTAATTTCGACAAATTTAAACGCTAAATATTTATCGGATACAAATAGGGAAGAGGTAAAAATATCGCTATCCGATATTGAAATCAGAAAACTTATAGAGCTGTTTTCGAAAATTGAGAAAAAAAATGTTTTAATACCGACTCAAATAAACGGCAAAATCAGTTTTATCTCGTCTTCACCTGTATATAAAGACGAGATATTCGAAATACTTTTAAACGTATTGTCGGCAAAAGGATATACGATCGTCAAAGACGGTAATTTTTTAAAAATAGTAAGGCTTGCGGACGCGACAAGAAACAATTTAAGCGTATATAAGCCTAAAGACTATGTTTCCGATAGAGGGGAGATGGTAACGAAACAGATAGCCGTCAATAATTCCCAAGTAAGCGTATTGGCGGCTAAGATAAGACAATATCTATCAAAGACCGGTAGATTAGTCGCTATAAAGGAAAACAACACTCTTTTGGTGAGCGATTATCCCAAAAACATAAAAACTATTGAGAAAATTATCTCCTTGATAGAAAAGGATAAAGAAAAGGTCGTAGAATTTTTAGAGTTAAAACATGCTAAACTTTCGGATATATATCAACAAGCCGTATCCATATCGAAAGCGCTTTTTAACCAAACGATCCCGTATAATAAGATAGACATTTTGCAAAATAAAGAGCTTAACGGATTGATATTGATAGGTTTGAAAAAGAATGTTTTAAAATTGAAAAAAGAGTTAACCAAACTCGATAAAGAGAGGATCGTAGAAGAGGAGGTGACTAAAATCATTTCATTGAAAAATATTGACGCGAAATCGGCTTTTAAAACACTTTCTCAGGTTATCGCAAAAAGAAAATATAAAGATCCCTCTAAAAAACCGAATATTTCTTATAGCAAGGAGATTAACGCCATTATACTCATAGGTAGCCCCGAGATTATTAAGCCTATAGAGATGACGCTTAAAGAGCTGGATAAAGAGAAATATCAAGTATACGTGCAGGCAAAAATTATAGAGATTAGTGATACGAAAGCAAAACAGATAGGCGTAAAATACGGTCTTGGAGGAGGAGTCGGTTCCTCGTCGTCTATTTTGACCTTTGCGAGCAATTTCGGAAGTTCGGCATTGGTTTTGCCCGAGGGTATCGAGCTTGGCGATTTGGTGGATACTACAAATCTCTCTATCAACCTCGCTCTTGGCGCGGCAATATCCTTTTTGGAGACCAACGGTGCGTCCAAGACCATTTCAAATCCGTCCGTTTTATGCGTAAACAATCTCGAATCGTCGATATATGTCGGAAAAAACAAATCGTTTCTTGTCGGAAAAACTACCAACGCCAGCGGAACGACGACAAATTATCAAAGAGAAGATATAGGTTTGACCTTAAGAGTTAAGCCGAGGGTTGCCAGCAAAGATAAAGTCACGCTGCAAGTAAATACGATTTTAGAAAATGTTGATCAAGGAGATACCGCATCGGACGCGGATAGGCCGACCACTACGAAACAAGAGGTAAAAACCCAGGTTATCGTCAGCAACGGAGAGAGTATAATAATAGGAGGCTTGATAGAAACCAGAGAGACTTTTCAAAAACAAAAGATCCCCGTTTTAGGCGATATCCCTCTTCTTGGAGGGTTATTTAGACACAGATACGATACCAATGAAAAAAAGAGTATCGTTATCATTTTGACTCCGTATATTATAGAGAAGAGTTCAAGTTTGGGTAAGTTGCAACATTTTCTCGCCGTTTACGGACAGATGCAGGAGCAATACAATAAAAAAATATTTAAAAAAATAGAAAAAAGGGTTGAAAAGAGCGATAAAAATACTTTAACGACAAAATTTAACGAAAAAAGTCCGACAGACTCCTTTCTTTATGATGACGGCGGAGACAGATAGATGGATTCGGCGGTTAAGATAGAACTATACCATGATATAGATCTTCATCCGATAGAACCAAAAGGAGTGGATATATCTAAAGCCTTAAAAAACTATCTTTTGTTTGCCGAAATTGATGAGAAAATTTACGCTTTCGGTTCGGTTGAGTATCTTCCCCAATCTCTTAGTTTTCTATCTAAACTTGAAGAGCAGTACGACTTTAAGGTTCTCGATGAAGAGTCTTACGAAAGGCTTTATAACCGTTTTTTGGAGTTAAAGGCCGATAGAGATATCGCTTCTATGCAGGAAGAGAGCGAAGAAGAGAGCGAAGAAGAGTTTTCTCTTACTGAGTTTTTAAGGACTTCTTCCGATATTCTTTCGTCCGAAGAGTCCGCTCCGATTATCAAATTCGTGAACT
>JAADDL010000135.1 GCA_013153915.1 Campylobacterota bacterium | reverse complement strand
CTATAAGCGGAGAGATAAGCGAGGTCAACGACACTCTTGAGAGTGAGCCGGAGACTCTAAATAAAGACCCTATGGGAAAAGGCTGGATATACAAGATAAAACCGTCCGATTTAAGTGAGCTTGATGGGCTTATGGACGAAGAGTCTTATCTAAAATATATCGCTGAAATTTAGGAGAGATCCATGCCTTACACTCCTCACACCAAACAAGATATTAGCTCTATGCTTCAAACCATAGGTATAAAAAACGAAGAGTCTCTATTTGATGATATTCCAAAAGATATAAGGGCTAAGAGTTTTGATTTGCCTAGCGGTAAAAGTGAGTTTGAAGCTTATGAAGAGTTAAAGAGAGTATCTCAAAAGAACAAAACCGATAAAGCTATCTTTATGGGCGGCGGATACTATGAACATATAGTTCCGGCCGTAGTGGACGCTTTATCTATGAGGTCGGAGTTCTATACCGCTTATACACCCTATCAAGCAGAAGCGTCCCAAGGTACGCTCCAAGCGCTTTATGAGTATCAGTCACTAGTGTGCAGACTTTTTGATATGGATGCGACTAATGCTTCTATGTATGATGGCGGGAGTGCATTGTGTGAAGCGGCTTTGATGGCCATAAGGGTTAGAAGAAGGCAGAAAGTTGTCGTAGATAGCGGAGTAAACCCGATATATAAAGAGATGTTAAACACTTACCTAAAAACAAGAGGATTTGAGATCGTTTTTTTAAAAGGGGATAAGTGCGAGGCTGATAAAGAGGAGATATTTGCAAATGTAGATGAAAATACCGCTTGCTATATCTTTCAAAATCCAAATTTTTTCGGCTCCATAGAGGATAAAGAGGAGATTATAGAGTTTGTACACTCTAAAAAGGCTCTTGCAGTAGGCTCTTTTTATCCTATCTCCCTTGGTGTTTTGAAATCTCCGGGAGAGATGGGCGTGGATATAGCGACAGCCGAAGGACAGAGTCTTGGAAACTATCTAAGTTTCGGAGGTCCGGGATTTGGCATCATGGCTACAAAAAAAGAGTTTATAAGGCAACTTCCCGGAAGAATAGTGGCAAAAACCGTAGATAAAGAGGGAAGAGATGCTTATGTCTTGACTCTTCAAGCAAGAGAACAACATATAAGAAGAGAAAAAGCAACATCAAATATATGCAGCAACCAAAATTTGATGGCTTTAAGGGCGGCTATATTTTTAACATCTCTTGGTAAAGAGGGCTTTAAAGAGTTATCCTATCTAAACCTATCAAAAGCGAATTACTTAAAAGATGAGTTGAGTAAGATAGATGCCATAAAGGTGGAAAACAAAGCAGAGATATTTAATGAGTTTGTCATAAGAACTCCTTTAAGAGGCGAACTATTTTTGGAAGAAATGGCGAAAAAAGGTATCTACGGTGGTATAAATTTGGAAAATCTAGACCCTAATCTAAAAAACCAAGTGCTTGTGAGTGTAACCGAGACAAAAGATAAAGAGATGTTGGATAGATATGTCGAGTTGGTAAGGGGGATAGTATGAAGAGTCTGTTTGAGCTTTCAAGAGAGGGAAGAAGAGGGGTGAGACTACCGAAGTTTGATGTCAAAAAGGCGGATTTGGATAAAAAATTTAAAAGAGATAGTGATGCAAAACTACCTGAAGTTAGTGAGCTAGATACGGTCAGACACTTTACAAGACTTAGTGAACTTAACTTTTCTATCGATAAAAACTTCTACCCTTTGGGCTCTTGCACGATGAAATACAATCCCAAGATAGAAGAAAAAGTGGCTTCTTTGGAGGGTTTTTTATACTCTCATCCGGCACACATACTCAATAATAATATAGAGTCTATACAGGGCTCATTGGAGAGTATATATAAAACGCAAAAATTGCTTTGCGAGATAACGGGTATGGACGATTTTACCCTCTCTCCTCAGGCGGGAGCTCACGGGGAGATGACCGGCATCATGCTCATAGATGCATACCATAAAGAAAAGGGCAATAAAAAGAGATTTGTCATAGTCCCCGACTCCTCTCACGGCACCAATCCAGCAACGGCTTCTATGGTGGGATATGAAGTCATCACTATAAAGAGTGATGAAAACGGTGTGATGAATATGGAAGAGTTCAAAAAGGCTATGAGTGACGAGGTAGCTGCCGTGATGTTAACGGTGCCGAATACTTTGGGTATTTTCAATCCATACATAAAAGAGATATGTGATATAGCCCACTCTTATGATGCTTTAATGTACTATGACGGAGCAAATCTCAACGCGATACTCGGAGTCGTTAGACCTGGTGATCTTGGCTTTGATGTGATGCACATCAACCTTCATAAGACTTTTGCCACTCCGCATGGAGGAGGAGGCCCCGGATGCGGTCCTGTAGGGGTAAAAGAGTACTTAAAGCCCTTTATGCCGAAACCTCAAGTGGAGTTTAAGGATGGCAAATATGCCCTAAAAGATGCGGGAGAAAAAACGATAGGTAGAGTATCGTTCTATTTTGGTAACTATCTTGTAGCTATAAAAGCTCTTACTTATATGTTGATACTCGGAAAAGAGGGGCTTGAAAATGTCAGTAAAAAAGCAGTATTAAATGCCAACTACATACGAGTAAAGCTCAAAGATTTTTATGACTTGCCTTACGATAGAACTTGTATGCATGAAGTGGTCTTTAGTGCTAAAAGTTTGCAAAAAGAGTATGGTGTTAAGGCTTTGGATGTGGCTAAATATCTGCTTGATTTTGGGCTTCATGCGCCGACCGTTTACTTTCCTCTCATCGTCAAAGAGGCTATGATGATAGAGCCGACCGAAACGGAGAGCAAAGAGAGTATAGATGAGTTTTGTGACAAAATGATAGAGGCGGCCAAGTTGGCAAAAACAAACCCGGAAGCTTTAAAAGAGGCACCGAAAAATCTACCGATATCAAGACCGGACGAGACAAAAGCGGCAAGAGAACTTGATATATGCGACAAATAAAAGACTATGATTTTATAGTCGATAGAATGCCTCTGAGTGCAGAGGCGAATATGCAAAAAGATAGAGAACTTTTCGAAAATTTTAAAGGTAACGCTCCTCCTGTTTTTAGACTATACCGCTGGGAGGAGTCGTTTACCTGCGGAGTTTCACAAAAACTTGAGGAGATGGACTTTAGATATGGCAAAAGTTCCGCCAAAAGGATAACCGGAGGGGGGATACTTTTGCACGGACACGATATATCATACTCTATCATTTGCTCAAGCGATTTCGTAAAAGGAAAAAGTGTAAAAGAGGGGTATGAGTTTTTGTGTGGCTTTTTGATGGATTTTTACCGCTCTTTGGGGTTGAAGCCGTCATTCGCTAAGGATTTGGAGGGTATTGAGCTTCAAAAAAGTAGTTTTTGTCAAGTTGGATTTGAGCCGTATGATATTATCATTGATGGAAAAAAGATAGGCGGTAACGCTCAAAAAAGAGCCAGAGATAAGATACTTCAACACGGAAGTATCCCTATAAAAAAGATAGATCATCCACAAGGTGGCTACTCTTTGGAGGATTTGGGGGTTTATTTGAGCTATGATGAGGCCACGGATATGCTACTTGAGAGTTTTTTATCCGCATATCGTTTGTAAAAGGGATTTGTAAATTTATTTATACAAAATGGTTTATTTTTTAAAGGCAAAACCACTGTTGCTCATTCGAGCCGGATGTGATTTTTTAACGATACACTACGCTAAAAACGACAAACGCAAGCGCCCTTCGGGTTGAGTGCCGTTTTTTTAACGCTTCGTTTTATC
>JAADDL010000114.1 GCA_013153915.1 Campylobacterota bacterium | reverse complement strand
AAATCAAGTAGATTAAGTTTGGTGCGACTCGGATTTGCACTCTTTTTCGTTTTTGCCGTATTTTTATATGTCTATATAAACAAAGGAGGAGTTCCTAACAATATATTTTTGATTGTAGCCTCTTTGTTCGGTGCCTATATGGCTATGAATATAGGTGCAAATGATGTTGCCAACAACATAGGTCCGGCGGTAGGCTCCAAGGCTTTGAGTATGGCGGGAGCCATAGCGATAGCGGCTATCTTTGAAGCGAGCGGCGCTTTGATTGCCGGCGGTGATGTCGTGCAAACCATCAAAAAAGGTATCATCGATATACACTCTTTCGGATTTGACATCAAATCTTTTATCTGGGCTATGATGGCGGCACTTTTGGCAGCCGCTTTGTGGCTTAATTTCGCTACCTATTTTAAAGCCCCCGTTTCGACTACTCACTCCATAGTCGGCGGAGTTATGGGTGCGGGTATCGCGGCTTTTGGATTTGGAGTAGTATCTTGGGGAACGATGGGCAAGATAGCCGCCTCTTGGGTTATATCTCCCGTTATAGGCGGAGCGATAGCCGCATTTTTTCTCTACTCCATCAAAAAAACCATCCTTTTTCAAGATGACAAAGTTACAAGTGCCAAAAAGTGGATACCCGTATTTGTCGCAGTGATGTCTTGGGCGTTTGTGACATACTTGGTTCTTAAAGGGTTAAAGCATGTATGGGTCGATATAGTTCAAGTATTGAGCTTTTTGCCTCATACCAAAAAGCCCTCTTTTGCGATAGCGAATGTTTTTGGAGTTATCGGAGGTATCGTTACATATCTTTATACAAAAAACTCTATATCCAAAAGCATGAGCGATGAGAATAGCAGAGAAAATGTAAGTCAATACTTTACGATACCTTTAGTTTTTGCGGCAGCGCTTTTGAGTTTCGCTCACGGCGCTAACGATGTGGCAAATGCCGTAGGACCGCTTGCGGCTATCAGTGATGCGGTGATAAATAACTCCATATCGCCAAAAGCGGGCATCCCTTTTTGGGTGATGGCAGTGGGTGGATTCGGTATCTCAGTGGGGCTTGCGCTTTACGGACCGAAGCTTATAAAGACGGTAGGTAGCGAAATAACCGAACTTGATAAGATAAGAGCCTTTAGCATAGCCATAGCGGCGGCTATCACGGTTATCATAGCAAGCCAGCTCGGACTTCCCGTGAGTTCTACCCATATAGCACTAGGAGGAGTTTTTGGGGTTGGATTTTTAAGAGAGTGGCTTGATAATGTCTCAAAACTAAAAAAAGAGGCGAAAGTAGAAGAGATTGATTTGGAAAAAGAGAAGATGGTTTTAAATGACTATAAAGACGAATTAAAGGCTCTTCAGAAAAAAGATGAAAAAGTTTTGGAAGACTATGAGAGGATAGTTGAACTTTATAAGCTTATATCTGCGGAAGAGAAGAGGATAAAGAAAGAGAAAAAAGCCATAAAGACCATCAAAAAAACGGAATATGTAAAAAGAGACGCTATCAAAAAGATTGTGGCGGCTTGGCTAGTGACCGTTCCCGTGGCGGCACTACTTTCGGCTATGATATTTTTTATGTTAAAAGGTATGTTTATATGAATGAGATAGCTATGACAAAAGAGCAAGAAGAGCTTTTAAAAGAGCATTTTAATCATCCGAAAAATTTTGGAAAACTTAAAGAGTATAACGCAAAAGGGGTGTGCGTAAACCCCGATAAAGATGCGAAAGTTACAATTTTTTTAAAAGTAAACGATGACAATAAGGTTGTAGAAGATATAGGTTTTTTGATAAAAGGGTGTAAAAGTACCATTTTGACCGGTTCTTTATTTAGCGATACGGTAAAGGGAGAAACTTTGGATGAGGGTGTTGATTTGTGCAATGAGCTTTTGCCTCAGATGGAAAATCATCTAACGCCCGATAAAGAAAAACCGAGACTCGTGATGCACGCATTTTTAGCGGCTGTTGAAAATTACGGAAAAAAAGATGAGAAACAGACGGTAAAGGTTATTAGAACCGTCGGCGAATACGACTATGCGTAGTATTACCGAGCTTTTTTCCATTATTCCCGATTATCCCGGCTTGGAGATTTGTTTGATAGACGAAGGGGGTTTGGGTGTCGAAGATGATTTTGTGGATTTATCAAAACGGCTGGAAGCTACGCTTTATATCAAAAGATTTGATATAAAAGAGTTTAAAAACTATGATAACGGCTATATCAAAGAGGAGAAATTTGACTTTTCGGATAAAAGATACAATCTACACTCTACCTTATATGATTTTATATTTTTATACCAAAGAGATATCAAGATAGAGACTCTAAAAAATTGCTATAGAACTCTTAAAAACGCCGGCAATCTATTTTTGTTTTGCGATAAAGACAGGGGTGAATGTTTAGAGCTGTTGCAAGAGTCAAACTATGTGGCTATAAACGATATAGACGAATTTAAAGATTTTTATATAATTTCCGCAAAAAAGATGCATGGATGGATGAAGGTATAGGGGGTGAAATATGAAATATCTTAAAGAGTTAAAACAGCTTGTCGAGATAAATTCATACACTAAAAATAAAGAGGGTGTCGATAAGAATCTTCAAATATATTTAACGAAAATGATAGCTTTAGGCTATGATTATGAGATATTTCATCGTACCGAGATAGGCGACCATGTGCTTTTTAGATCACCGAAAAGAGAAGGAAAAAAACTTTTGCTTGTAGGGCATATGGATACCGTTTTTCCAAAAGGCGTATTTGAAGGATACGATGAAGACGATACTTGGGTTTACGGACCTGGGGTTTGCGATATGAAAGGCGGCAATATAGTAGCCATAGAGGCTTTAAGAAATATTTTTTATAAATACGGAAAGATAGAAAATATAGATTTTTGGCTTGTTAGCGATGAAGAGGACGGAAGTAACGACTCAAAAAATTTGACCTTTGAGCTTGCCAAAGAGTATGATTATGCCATAGTTTATGAAGCCGCGGGGAAAGATCTCGAGATAGTAGTAGGCAGAAAAGGTGCGGGAACTTTTGAGATGTATATCGATGGCAAAGCCGCTCATGCAGGCAATGATTATGCTTTGGGCGTGGATGCCAATCTCGAAGCTAGCTATAAGATACAAGAACTTAAAAAGTTAACGGATTTAAAGAAGGATACTACCGTAAATGTCGGAAAGATAGAAGGCGGTATAGGAGCAAACACTATCTCTCCGTTTGCCAAGATGGTGTTTGAGGTTAGATATACCGACACGAAAGAGAGAGATAGGCTACTAAAAGAGATAGATAGGATAGTTTCCACATCTTATGTCAAAGGCTCCAAAAGCACCTTAAAAGGCGGTATTCAAAGAGATGTTTTTACTCCCACAAAAGAGCAAGAGAAGTTTATACGAAAGATAGAAAATATCGTCGGTAAAAAGTTGAAAAAAGAGACAAGAGGCGGCGGAAGCGACGCAAACGCTATCCACTCTGCGGGAGTTGCGGTGATAGACGGTTTTGGACCTTTTGGAGACGGTGACCATACCGATAAAGAGAGGGCTTTAAAGAGCAGTTTTGTAGAGAGAATAGAGTTAAGCACCAAGATATTTGAAGCCTTTATGGATGGAAAATTCAACGAAAGTTAGTTGAAATCTATAACAAAAACCGCTCCGTTTTCAGAGTTGTATGCACTTAGTTTACCGCCGCAATGCTCTTCGATGATGATTTTTGACATATAAAGCCCCAGTCCCGTACCGTCTTTTTTCTTTTTGGTGGAAAAGTATGGGTCAAAGATTTTATCTATGATTTTTGGAGGGATGCCTCCTGC
>JAADDL010000091.1 GCA_013153915.1 Campylobacterota bacterium | reverse complement strand
GCCAAAAGGTATCGTTTCGCTGTTTGATAAGATAGGGAGTAAGCGTGCTGGTAGTTAGAGAGCTTACTAAAAGATTCGGCGGGTTAAACGCCGTCGAGGATTTTAACTTTGAGGTAAAAAGAGGCACTATCCATGCCATTATAGGACCAAACGGTGCGGGAAAGACGACCTTGATAAATATGATAACGGGTATCTATAAAGCCACTAGCGGAGAGATATATCTGCAAAAAGAGGGAGTGCCTCCTAAGGGCGACGACGATATAGAGGAGATACTTCACGGAAATAGGGAAAATATTACCAATATGCCTATGTATAAGCTTGTCCATAAAGGGGTTTGCAGAACTTTTCAGCATTTGGAGATTTGCCAAAATATGACCGCTTTGGAAAATATAATGCTCGGTTTTAACCGCTTTATGAGTAAAAATATCCTTTTATCCGCCGTAAGAGCGAAAAAGATAAAAGAGGATGAGCAAAAGTATGAATACGAAGCGATGAAATTTTTAAAGATGTTCTCTTTGGAGGATATAGCAAATACCAAAGCCGATTCGTTATCTTACGGAGTTTTAAAAAAGATAGAGATTATAAGAGCTTTGGCTACAAAACCGAGGCTTATACTTTTTGACGAGCCGGTCGCCGGACTCAACCCGAAAGAGACCGCCGATATATCCGAGATAATCCAAGAGGTTTGCAAAGAGGGTTTGAGCGTTATACTGGTTGAACATGATATGAAGATGGTGATGAAGATATCGGATGAGATAACGGTTATGAACTTCGGTAAAAAGTTAACAAGCGGAACGCCCGAAGAGGTGGCGAACGATGAAAATGTTATAAAAGCCTATCTCGGCACAAAGAGTGTAGATGGAAAATAGTATTTTAAAGATAGAGGATTTAAGTTTTAGCTATCATCAAATCATAGCCTTGAAAAATATAAATATAGATATCAAAAAAGGCGAAATCGTCTCTTTGATAGGGGCGAACGGTGCGGGAAAAACGACACTTTTGAAAGTTTTGAGCGCTATAGAGACGCAACAAAAAGGAAAAATACTCTATAAAGGCGACGATATCTCAAAAAGCGATTCGGCAAAGAGAGTGAAGCTGGGTATCGCTCAAGTGCCGGAGGGCAGGGGGCTTTTTGATATACTAAGCGTTGAGGACAATCTTTTGCTAGGCGCATATCTAAGAAACGATGACGAGATAGAAAAAGATATGTTTGAGATATACGAGTTGTTTCCCGTCTTAAAAGAGAAAAAAGAGCATTATGCGGGAACGCTTTCGGGCGGACAACAGCAGATGCTCTCTGTCGGCAGGGCTCTTATGAGTAGACCCGATCTTTTGCTTTTGGATGAGCCGAGTATGGGGCTGGCGCCTATCATAGTGGAAGATATCTTTGAGGTTTTGGAAAATCTAAGAGACAAAGGTACTACCGTGTTTCTCGTGGAGCAAAACGCATATTTGGCTTTGAGTATAAGCGATAGGGCTTATGTGCTTGAAAACGGAGAGATAGTTATGAGCGGCGATTCTAAAGAACTTATAGACGACCATAGGGTCAAAGAAGCATATCTCGGTATGTAGGTCGTTTGTGCGGTTAGGATAGAAAAAGTCGTTGATAACGATAGAGATAATTTCTAAGTTCGTCTATCTCTTTGATATTTAAACCGTCTTTTATCCACTCTTTTATCTCTTTTGGAAAATCGTTTTTTAAAGGTTCAACCAAAGCCTCTTTTTTATCACCGTCGATATATCCGCATTGATGTAGCTTTGCTATATGCGTTAAAACGGTATTTTCGTTCAATTCTCTTTGTTTTGCTATCTCTTTTATATCCAAATTGTCATCTATCAAAGAGAGTGTTTTTAGATATGTTTCGGAAAGTTGAGCGGGAGACTCTTTTTTTATCTCTTTGCAAAGGTTGATAAAAATATCGGCATAATCATTGAGTTTCTTTTCGCCGACCCCGTTTATCTTTGAAAATTCCTCTTGATTTTGCGGCAATTTTTCGGATATTTCCAAAAGCGTTTTATCGCTAAAGACGATATAAGCCGGCACATTTTTTTCTTTGGCTAGTTCGCTTCTTAAAAGTCTAAATCTCTCAAACGATTTATCTTTGACGATTTTGTTTTTTACGGTTTTTGTACCGTTTAACTCTCTTTCTTTGACGGTGACGGCAAGATCGTTTTTCAAGATCCTTTTAGCGTTTTTGTCGACTTTCAAACCGCCAAATTCACCGTCAATCTTTATCGCTTCGTTGTCAAGTAGCTTTTCGTATACCAAACCCCACCGATTTTTGTCAAACTCTTTTCCTATGCCGTAAACCGATAATTTATCATGAGAAAAGTCAAGTATTCTTTTTGATTTTGAGCCTCTTAAAACATCTATGATATAAGAACTTCCAAATCTTTCGCCGGTTCTTAATACGGCGGAGATAAATTTTTGAGCTTGGAGTGTGATATCGGTACGCTCGGCGTCTTTTTCGAGGCAATTATCGCAAAGACTTTGGCATGATTCTATCTCGTCACCGAAATATTTAGCTATATATTGATGTCTGCAAGTCGAAGTGACGGCATATTTATACATCTTTTCCATTTTTATATACATATTTTGTTTATATGTTGAATCCGGCAATTCATCCAAAAAAACCTTTTTGCTAAGTTCGTCCGCTTTTGAAAACAAAAGCAAGGCTTCACTCATCACCCCGTCTCTTCCCGCTCTGCCTATCTCTTGAAAATAGTTTTCCAAAGTTTTTGGCATGGAAGTGTGCAACACAAATCGTATATCGCTCTTGTCTATACCCATTCCGAAAGCTACCGTAGCCACTATGATATTGACGGTATCGTTTTTGAAAGCTTCAAATATATCGTTTCTAAATCTCTTATCCAGTCCCGCGTGATAAGCTTTTGCGTTAAATCCTCTGTCGTTTAAAAATCCACATAATCTTTCGGTCTCTTTTCTGGAAAAGCAGTAGATGATGCCGGAGTCGTTTTTGTGCTCGTTTAAAAAGCCAATAATCCTCTCTTTGCTATCTCCTCTTTTTCTTTCGGCTTTTATAACGATGTTGTCTCTAAAGGCTTTCGCTCTTATGACTCGATGTTTTTCTATGCCTAATATTTTTTGTATATCTTCTTGCACCTCTTTTGTGGCGGTTGCGGTAAAAGCCGATACCGGAATATCCTCAAACCACTCTTTTAAGCGCGATAATTTTCTATAATCCCCTCTAAATTCATGACCCCATTCGCTGATACAGTGCGCTTCGTCGATAACGAAAAAGTTTATCTTACAGCGTCTTAATATGCTCATAAATTCGCCGCCGACAAATCTCTCAGGAGAGATATATAAAAGTTTCAATCTATTTTCCAACAACTCTTTGATAGTTTGCGAGTTTTCTTCTTCGGTATTGTTGGAGCTTATCATTTTTGCGTTTATCCCGTTTAATCTCAAAGACGACACTTGGTCCTGCATAAGCGCTATGAGGGGAGATATGACTATAGTAACTCCGTCCATCATCAAAGTGGGGAGCTGATATATCAAAGATTTTCCGCTACCTGTAGGAAGAATGACTAAAATATCTTTTTTGTTTAGTATCTCTTTGACGGCTTTTTCTTGCAAGGGTTTAAAGTCGTTAAAGCCGAAATACTCTTTTAAAATCTCTTTCATAAAATAAATTATACCATTTTATGATAAAATTGTTTAAAAAATTTGATAACGGGGGACAGATATGCAAGCAAAGATATTTTTCGGAAGTCAAGAGAGTGATAAGAGTGAGTGGATAGAGATAAAAAACCCATACAAAGACAAGATAGTCTCT
>JAADDL010000002.1 GCA_013153915.1 Campylobacterota bacterium | reverse complement strand
CAAGTTTTGCAAACTTTTCCGCACCTTTTGTGTGAAAGTTGTTAGCGCCGTATTTAGCGTTTAGATCCATCTTTATGACACTCGCCATAAGTCCCGCCGACAAAGCGGCTATAAGTAATGTTTTTTTCAACATACATTCTCCTTTTGTTGGTTTTTATTTGCGTAGTATAACATAAAATTGCAAAATTGTTTCAAAAATGGCTAAAAAATACCGCTTATACCCATATTTGCCGAGTGGATAATAACGGTATTATATTTTTTGGAATAAAATTTAATAAGTATATTTTGCAATGTAGGTTCGATAGAAGGGGTAAACCAAGCGTTGTTGCTTACGGCTATGATATATTCGGGGCTGTTTTTGTAGATGATATCTTCTGTAGCTTCATAACAGATAGCGTTTGTAAACCGTGTGTTGTTTATCTCTATAGAGGTAGGGTTTTTTGCCGTTTTAAAGTCGCTTGCTCCGTCAAAAAATATCTTATTGATATATTTTGCTATAAAATCGGGCAAGGGGACTTTTTCTCCGAAAGGCACGAGCACGACTTTGTCGGCGGTTTTTAGTTTGCCGTTGATAAAGTAGTATGTAGAGTTATAAAAACCGCTTTTATCTTTTCTAAGCGCACCCGTGATGATGATGATCTTTTTTGAGAGATTTTTCAATCTTTGAAGTAACTCTTTATCATCATTTAAAAAAATGGGAAAGGCGCTTTCATTCAAAATAATCATATCCTTTTTCAAATCTATCGCTTTTAGTATGGCTTGAAAATTCTTTTTTATGATTTGATTTTTGTATCTTGAATCCCACTTTATATCTTGAGGCAACCTTTGGTCATAGAGGTAGATATCAAACGGAGGTTTGCCTGCTTTAAAAGAGGGTTGGATGGCAAATAGTATGATAATAAGCGCCAAGAAAGATAAGACTTTTTTATTTTTTCTCTTATAAATATAGATAGACAAAGATAGTGCGAAAAGTGTGATGCCGAATTGCCACTTTTTTATCCCTAAAAAGCTATCGGTAAAGATTAGTTCAGGTTTGAACCAGCTAAATTCAAAAGGGTGTAGATATGACGCCAACAGTAGTAAAATAGCTCTTAAAAAGGGATTTTTAGGATAGCTTAATATCCAAAAAAATAGACTATATACCACTGCGATAGATAAGATAATAAAGGGTTCAAGATAGCTAAGCCCATAATATTTAAAGCTTAAACCTATCCAGTAAAACCAAAAAATTCCTACGAAAAATCCACTCCAAGATACCGCTTTTTTATCGCAATATAAAAGCAGATATACTCCTAAAAGTCCGAAAAATGTATTTAAAGTTTTTATCGTGTAGCCAAAATATGCCGAATATATAAAAAAAGATAAAATAATTGCGACGCCCAAGCCTTTTATTATGTAAAAAGTGTTAAAATAACCCTTTAAAAATTTATTTGTAAAGGATTCATATGCAAGGCGGAGGTAATGCTTTAACTTCATTGATGCCACTTATTGTTTTATTTGGTATATTTTATTTTTTGGTTATAAGACCCCAGCAAAAGCAAGCAAAAGCTCATAAAGAGATGCTTGATTCCCTTAAAAAAGGTGACAAGATAATCACCAACGGAGGGCTTATTTGTGAAGTCGTAAAACCTGAAGAGGATTTTATCAAAGTTAAGCTTAATGATGACACGGTCGTTAAGGTTTCAAGAGAATTTATAGCGAAGAAAGTAGATGCGTAAACAACACTCATTTTGGAATTATAGGATCATCATATTTATCTTTACGATGGTGGTCGGTATAGCGTTATCCGTCCCTAGCTTTATCCCTTCCGTGAAAGGACCGAAGATACAGCTTGGATTGGATTTACAAGGCGGACTTCATATGCTTTTAGGCGTAGATACCAAAGAGGCTATCAAGTCCAAGTATAAATCCATCGCTTCTAGTATCAAATATTTTTGTGATGACAACGACATCATCATAGACGATTTGAGAGCGAAGAAAGATGGAGTAAGCTTTACTCTTTTGGATGATACCGAAGAGAAAAATCTTGATGCGATGCTAAAAAAGATACCCGGTATCAAAGTGACTAAAGATAAGTTACACTACAAGATCACTTTAACTCCCAAAGAGATAAAAGCGACAAAAGAGTACGCCATCAAACAAGCGGTCGATACCATAAGAAACAGACTTGACCAGTTCGGATTATCCGAGCCGACGGTCGCTAGACAGGGAAAAGAGAAGATTTTGGTAGAACTTCCCGGCATCAAAACTCAAGCCGAAGAGAAAAGAGCAAGAGAGCTTATAGCAAAAGCGGCACACTTGCAACTTATGGCGGTAGATGAAAAAAGAGCCGATCAAGTTTACAATATGAGTAAAGATGAAGCGGCGAGTTACGGGGATACGATACTTCCAAGCGCAAGAGATCCTAAACAGAAATATCTTGTAAAAGAGGTTCCTATACTTGATGGAAGTATGCTAACTGACGCTAAAGTCGGTTTTGATAGGATGAATCAACCCGTTATCAACTTCTCTTTAAATAGCGAAGGCGCTAAGATATTTGGTGATTATACGGGCAAAAATGTAGGACACCATCTTGCTATCGTGCTTGACAATAAAGTCTATTCGGCTCCGGTTATCAGAGAGAGGATAGGTGGAGGAAGCGGTCAGATAAGCGGAGGATTTTCGGTGCAAGAGGCTCATGACGTGGCTATTGCTCTTAGAAGCGGCGCGCTTTTGGCTCCGGTGAAACTGCTTGAAAAAAGAAGCATAGGACCGTCTTTGGGTGCAGATAGCATTAGAGCTAGCATGATAGCGTTGATAAGCGGTTTTGTTCTTGTTGTTATTTTTATGATTGTGTATTACGGATATGCAGGATTGATAGCCGATATCGCTCTTGTAGCCAACTTATTTATCATCATAGCCGTTATGGCGCTTTTCGGGGCTACATTGACGCTTCCGGGAATGGCGGGTATCGTGCTTACGGTCGGTATGGCGGTGGATGCCAATGTTATTATCAATGAAAGGATAAGAGAGTTATTAAGAGAGGGCAAAAGTGTGGCTATTGCCATAGAGAAGGGTTATGCTAACGCTATGAGTGCCATACTTGATGCAAATATCACCACTTTGATAGCCGCAGTTGTGCTTTATGCTTACGGTACGGGACCTATAAAAGGGTTTGCCGTTACTATGAGTATAGGTATTTTAGCGTCTATGCTTACGGCGATACTTGGAACACACGGAGTTTATCAGTCGCTCATGCCGACAATCGAAAGAGCTAAAAATCTAAAAATCTGGTTTGGAATAAAGGTCAAATAATGGAGATATTTAATACTAACAAAACATACGATTTTATGGGAAAAAGCAAGATATTTATCTCTATTTCCATATTTTTTATTATCGCCTCGTATATACTGCTTGCTACAAAAGGGTTGAACTACGGGCTTGATTTTGAGGGCGGTACGCTTGTGCAGGTAAAGTATGACAAACCCGCACCTATAAAATTGATAAGAAAAAGTATCAGTAAAGATAAAGCTTTTAAAAATGCCGCTATTACAAAGTTCGGCTCGGACAATGAGATTATCATTAGATTTTCGACAAGTTCGGCATCCGTAAAAGAGGATATGGGGGATAGAGTTAGAGAACTTTTAAAAGGAACGGGCAATTTTAAGATAAGAAGAGTTGATATAGTAGGACCGAAAGTAGGAGGAGAGTTAAGAGAAAAGGGTTTAATGTCGATGGTTTTATCTATCATGGCTATTTTGATATATGTCGCTTTTAGATTTGAGTGGAGATTTGCCGTAGCTTCGGTGGCGGCATTGATACACGACGTATC
>JAADDL010000079.1 GCA_013153915.1 Campylobacterota bacterium | reverse complement strand
TTCACAATCAAACACACATATCATTTAACTTCTTTTTTTGGTAATTTTGGATATAATTGTATCTAAAAAAGGGTAAAAGTGAGATTAGCCATAGTTAAACTTTCAGCATTGGGAGATATTATACACGCCTCTTTTTTGCCCCAAATCATAAAAAAACATAAAAGGGATATGCAGATAGATTGGTTTGTCGAAGAGAGATTTGCCGATATTTTAGAAAATCATCCATATATCGACAATATCATAAAACTCAACCTAAAAGATAAAAAAAATATTTTCAATGAGTTTAAAAATATAAAAAAATATAAAAATAGATACGATAAAACGATAGACTTGCAAGGGCTCATCAAATCATCCATCGTCTCAAAGAGTCTCGGAAATGGTTGCGGATTTGACAAAAACTCTTCAAGAGAGGGGTTCTCATCTTTATTTTATAAGGAAAAATACCACATACCGTATCATGAGAATGTGATATATAGAAACTATCTTTTAACCTGCAAGTGTCTTGGTATAAATATAGACAAAAATGAGCTTTTTTTAAAAGACAAATCTCTTTTTTATCACCCCTCAAGCGTCAAAAAGATAAAACCTTTGATAAAAAAAGATAAAAAAAATATTATCATCATAGTCGGTTCAAGCTGGGAGAGTAAAGTCTATCCGAAAGAAAAATTTTTAAATATCGTTCAAAAAATGGATGAAAATTTTATCCTCACTTGGGGAAACGAAAAAGAGAAAAACGACGCAATCTTTATAGAAAAATACTCAAATGCCAAAATAGCTCCTAAGCTAAGTCTTGACGAGCTAAAAGCTTTGATAGACCATAGCGACTTAACTATCGGCGGCGATAGCGGTCCTACGCATATAGCCTGGGCTTTAAATAAGCCGAGTGTTACTATATTTGGTCCGACTCCAAGCGAAAGAAATACACTAAAAACAGATATTAACCTAATCGTTGACTGCAAAAAAAAGATAGATCCCAAAAGATTAAACAAAGAGGATATGTGCATAAAAGATATAGATGAAAGTGAGATAATCGCTCTTGCAAAAAGGCTTCTAAATGGATAGCATATATCTAATATCCTTTAAAATTTTCCGATTTATCGTAAAACATACTCCGGATTTTTTACTCAAAGCCATACTAAACTTTTTGTCTTGGGTAACTTGGGCTATAGACAAAAAACATAGAAAGATCGTCAAAACCAATCTAGACTTCGCTTACGGAGATACCATAAGCGAAGAAGAGAAAAAAGCCATAGAGAAAAAGTGCTACAAAAATCTTCTATATTTCCTTGCGGATTTTGTCAAAAACCAAGGCATAACAAAAGAGGAGCTTTCGCAAAAAGTAACCTTTAAAAACAAAGAGATACTTGAAAACGCCATAAAGCAAAACAGAAAGATCATAGTAATAACGGCTCATTACGGTAACTGGGAGCTTATATCTTTGTCTGTAGCGGCCTTTTTCGGACCTGTTTCGGTAGTAGGTAGAAAACTTGAAGGCGAAAGGATAGACCAAGTCTTAAAGCAAAATAGAGAGCAGTTTGATATAGAAGTTATAGACAAAATGGGTGGAATGAGAGGTATGATAAAAGCTCTCAAGCAAAATAGACTCTTAGGAGTTTTAGTAGATCAAAATACCGCCGAAAATGAAGGAGTTTTAGTAAATTTCTTTGGTAAAAAAGCTAGACAAACTCACAGTACCGCTTTGATAGCTAGAAAACTAAACGCTCTTATCATACCCGCTTTTATAACCACAAATGACTATAAAAACTATGAAATTACTTTTTATGATGAAATTGAACCGATAAAGAGTGATAATGCAAAAGAGGATATTCAAAAGATGACTCAACTTCAAGCTGACGCTATAGAAAAAGCCATAAGAAAAAAACCTGATGAGTGGTTTTGGTTTCATAAAAGATGGAAAAATCAATATGAAGAGATATACAGATGAGTAAACTATCCGTCGCAATCATTACAAAAGATAGTGAAAAAACCATAAAAGAGTGTATCGACTCGGCTAAATTTGCAGATGAGATAGTGGTGGTCGATAGCGGCTCAAGCGATAAAACAGTAGAAATATGCGAAAAAAACGGATGCAAAGTGATAAAAAAAGAGTGGATGGGTTTTGCCAAACAGAAGCAATTTGCCATCGATAACTGCAAAAATGAGTGGGTATTCGTACTTGATAGTGACGAAATTATCACAAAAGAATTACAAGAGGAGATAAAAAAGACTCTTTTAAAGCCTGAATGTGACGGATATTTCATAGCCAGGCTAAACTACTTTTTTGGTAAAGCCATAAGACACTGCGGACTCTATCCCGATAGAACTCTAAGGCTTTTTGACAAAACAAAGGGGAAATTTAGCAGCGATAGCGTCCATGAAAAGGTTGTGGTAGAGGGCAAAACGGGCACTTTAAAAAACCATATGCTACACTACGCATACGATAGCATAGAGGAGTTTATCGAAAAACAAAACAGATACTCATCTTTAAATAAAAAGCCAAACAGACTAAAAGCTTTACTGAACCCGCCTTGGACATTTTTTAAAATATACTTTTTAAAAGCCGGTTTTTTAGAGGGTTGGCATGGCCTTATCATAGCAAAACTATATAGCCAATACACATTTTGGAAGTATATAAAATGAAGATACTTGTTATAAAATTTAGAAATATTGGTGATGTGCTACTTACTACCCCTTTGATAAAAAATCTAAAGTTAAACTATCCGGATGCCAAGATAGACATGGTGGTAAACAGAGGCACCGAGTCTATGATAGAGTTAAATCCAAACATAAATGAAATCTTTACATACGATAGAAACTTCTATAAATCCATGCCAAAGCTCAAAAGAGTTATAGAGGAGTTTAGATTTTTAAGAACTTTTAGAGATTATGATATGGTTATCAACACTACTGAGGGAGACAGAGGAGCCTTTATAGCAAAATTTAGCAAAGCCAAGATAAAGATAGGCTACAAAGTGACAAAAAATATGCTGCTAAAAAATACATTTACCCACACCCTCTCAAAACCTCCTCTTATAAGACACATCATAGAAAACAACCTTGATGCGCTTAGAGTAGTCAAAAAAGATATCCATACCAAAAAAGTTGAAATATTTTGGGATGAAAAAGATAAAAATAGAATTGATGAGTTACATTTGGATGAATTTATACATATCCACCCCGTTTCAAGATGGCTTTTTAAATGTATAAAAGATGAACTTATGGCGGAAATTATCGATTTTTTAGAAGATAGAGGCAAAAAGGTGGTTATCACGGCAAGCCCCGATAAAAAAGAGATGAAAAAAGTTGAAAATATCCTAAATCTTTGCAGAACAAAACCTATCAACCTAAGTGGCAAATTGTCTTTAAAAGAGGTTGCATATCTCTCAAGCAAAGCAAAGCTTTTTATAGGAGTCGATACGGCTATAATGCATATGGCAGCGGCTGTAAATACTCCGGTAGTCGCATTTTTTGGACCAAGCGGAGCTTTTAACTGGGGTCCTTGGGATAATGAGCTTTTTGAAAGCGGCTACACCAAAAGAGGCGGTATCCAACAGATGGGAAAACACACTGTTATTCAGCATGATTGGGAGTGTGTACCATGCGGAAAAGATGGCTGCAACGGCACAAAGATAAGTGATTGTTTGATGAAATTTGATATGGATAAGATATATAAAATCATAGAGAGTAAAATATGAATATTTTAGAGATGGAACACTCCAAGGGCTGGGGAGGACAAGAAAAAAGAACTATTAGGCTTATAAATAATCTAAACGATAGATATAAAACCTTTTTTATAGCCCAACCCGACAGCCAGATAGTAAAGCACAAAGATAAGATAAAT
>JAADDL010000165.1 GCA_013153915.1 Campylobacterota bacterium | reverse complement strand
GTTTAACCGAAGCTCTAAGTATGTATAGAAGTGATGTGGGTGATGTAACTATTGCTATGGTAGAACTTGGAGAAAATACAGGTAATATGTCGGAATCTCTTTTGAAGTTGGCTCAAATACTTGAGGAGATAAGAGACAATAGAAAAAAATTTAAAAGCGCATTGCGATATCCTATTATAGTTATAATCGCAATATCTATAGCATTTACAATATTGATGGTTTATGTTGTACCGAAATTTAAAGAAATATTTGCCAAATTTCATTCTCAACTACCTTTGCCGACTAGAATACTTTTGTTTTTAGAGGAAGCTATCAATACGTATGGTTGGTATATACTTTCGTTTATTATTTTATCTATCGTAACTATAAAATTCTTATATGTAAACAATGAAGAGTTTAAAAGAAATTACGATAAATTTATTTTAAAACTATATTTATTTGGTAAAATAATTTATAATGCTACTATGTACAGATTTACTATGATATTTACTCAGTTGATAGCAGCGGGTATTCCTATTGCTGATGCTCTGGATACTGCGGTTTTGACAGTTGATAATACTACTCTTAAAGATAAGTTGGCTAGTGTTGCTATTTCTGTAAAAAGAGGTATGTCTTTATCTGAAGCTTTTAGTGATACCGGACTTTTTCAAGGAATGTTGCTTCAGATGATAAGTGCCGGTGAGAGAAGCGGTACATTGGATACTATGCTTGAGAAAGTTTCTGACTATTTTAAGATGAGATTTGACGAGATAGTTGATAATATCTCAAGTTATATCGAGCCTATACTTATAGGTTTTATAGCAGTTATGGTTTTGATGATGGCTCTTGGAATATTCTTGCCTATGTGGGATTTGGCTTCGGCGGTCAAACACGGATAAGCCCCGCTTCCTCTAAAAAGGGGGAGTGGGAGTATTGTATCTTTTTTATTTTGTCATATTTTGCGAAAGATAGATATAAAAGTTCCTTGGCTCTTGTTGTTGCGACATAAAAGAGCCTTCTTTCTTCTTCGAGTGAGCCTCCTTGGCTCATAAGTTTTTTATTTGGAAATCTACCGTCCATCAAATCTATAATATAAACCTCTCTAAACTCCAAACCCTTGCTAGCGTGAATGCTTAGAAGATTTACCCCTTCGCCTTCGGTTATTTCACTACTCCCAAGCACTAGAGCATTTAGAAATTTATCGATCATATCGTAATTTTTCGCTATGTTTAATAGGATTTTACCTTTGTAGATGATATTTTGTTTTATCTGTTGCGCTAGTTCATTGTCGACTACTGTTTTGTTGCCTCTTAAAGCCCTCTGCTTGGATAGAGTTGTCGCTATAGAGTCAAATAGTTGTGAGTTGATTATATGTGATATTATCTTGTATGGGGATTTTATTCTTTTTGTGCTTTTGATAAAGCCGTATAGCGAATAGATAAATTTTGCTCCGTCTTTTGATATTTTTGGATGTTTTAAGATGGGGTTTGATAAGAAGTTTTCATCAAATCCCAAATCTCTAAATCTAGCTACCGAACCCAAATCTTCAAAATCATCAAACAAGCCAAGCTGATAATTGTGTATTTTTTTGCCAAACGGATTTTTTATAGATTTGTCATAATTTATCAAGCCTTCGATAGCATTGCCGTTACCAAGCTTATATAGAGCTTCAAATATCTCCTTGCCTATTACGGAGCCTATACCTTTAGCATACTCAAATACATTTACAAATGCCATTATATCCTTAGGATTTACAAGTAATGTTACTATATTTAGCAATGCCTTTATCTCTTTTGTTTCAAAAAAACCGACACTTCCTTTTCTTTTGCAACTTATACCAAGTTCTCGAAGGGATGCTTCTATGCCGTCGGCACTTGAGTTGTTGCGAAAGATGACGGCAATCTCTTCTTTATAGGTTGATGAGAATTTTATCTTTTTCGCCACTTGTTCATACTGTTCGCAAACCTCTTCAAATACAAAAAGTTTAGGAGGTATATCTTGATGGTTTTTAGTTACGATTAACTCTTTTTTGTAGATTCTGGGATTTTTCTTTATTACTCTATTTGCAAGCGAGAGTATTTGTGCGGTTGATCTATAATTTTTATTAAGAGTGAATATTTCGGCATCTTTATATCTTTGTTTAAAAGAGCCGATGATATTGATGTCCGCTCCGTTAAAAGCATAAATACTTTGGTCATAATCACCGACACAAAAGAGAGAATCACTTTGAAAAGAGTCTATCACTCTTCCTTGTAAAGGATTTGTATCTTGGTATTCGTCTACAAGTATCTCTTTGAAAAAAAATTTATTGGTTTTCGCCTCTTTTATGATATTTAACAGCAAATCGTTATAATCGACATATCCGAATTTCTCTTTTAGACTTTTAAACTCATTTAAAATATCGGCATATATATCCAAAAAAGGTTCATGGTCGGGGTTTTTATTCGCAAGCCAAGTAGAGAAGTTTTGTTCGGAGCTATTTTGATATAGAGAAAAGATATCGTATAGATATGCATATCTGTATGGTTTTGTTTTGGCCTCTATATGGCTAAAATTTCTTTTTTCATATATGCTTTTTAGTAGTATCTTTAACTCTTTTGGTTGCTTGAGTACGATTTTTGCACCGTTTCTTTTTAGTAGTCTGTAGCTTACCGAGTGAAATGTGCCGGCTTCTATCTTTGAGACGATATCTTTGTTAAAATAGCGACTAACTCTATCTATCATCTCTTTGGAGGCTTTATTGGTAAAGGTTAGCAAAAGTATCTCTTCGGGTTTGATGCCATTTTGAAGTAGATAAGCTATTCTAGCGACTATTGTAGAGGTTTTTCCCGTGCCGGCAGAGGCTATGATGAGATTGTGTCCCAAATCTGCGGTGGCTGCTCTTTTTTGCTCCTCGTTAAGCCTACTTAAAGGCAAGGCGGACTCTTTTTATTCCAGCTTATTACCGCCCAACAAAGATAGTCTTTTTGAGGTTTTGCATTTTTGATGAATTTTTCGTAATACTCTCTTAGTAGGGAGGTTTGTTTTTCGTCCAATTCACCCACACTCCAAATGATACTTTGCATAAAAGCTTCGGCATTGTCGTATTGGTTGCTTTTTCCTTCGCTTTTGATATAGCTTATGGTCGGGTTTATCCCCATTTGATAGAGTATGTTGATAGTGTATATGTAGTCGGGTTTTTTATTTATTTTTTTACCTATGTAGTCGAGTATATCGTCATTTAAAAAACTTCCGCCCACTTTATAAGTGAGGTAAACTCTTTTATTTGCTTTTTCGTTTAGTTTGGTTAAAGCCTCTTTCATATCGGCCACTTCCATAGACCTTGAGGCTAGGACTATGTCGCAATTTGGTACTTCACTCCAGTCATCTTCCCAAGCAAGATGTAAAGGGGTGATGTTTGAGATGCCTCTTTGTTTCATCTGCTGCTTTAAATTTTCAAGCATAACGGTAGAAAAATCAAGCGCATATATCTTTTCGAGTTTATCGGACATCAAAAGAGATATATTGCCGGCACCGCAACCGATATCAAGCATAGTTTTGCAACCGTTTGTATCTATCTTCTCTATCAACTCTTGGTTGTAAACGCTTTTGTAGATTCTGTTTGATATATGGATAGCTTTTTGATCCCACTCTTTTTGGGATTTAGGTTGGAAAGTTGTGAGCTTTTTTTGCTTCTTGTAGAGTTCGTTAAAATCAATATCTTCTATACTCAAAATACACTCCCGAAGCTAAAAAGCGGATACTTTAAAGAAGGTGGTGGGTTCACTAGGACTCGAACCTAGGACCGCTCGGTTATGAGCCGAGAGCTCTAACCAACTGAGCTATGAACCCTCCATTTAAAGAGTGAAATTCTATCCAATTTTTTCTTAA
>JAADDL010000075.1 GCA_013153915.1 Campylobacterota bacterium | reverse complement strand
CAGAGAGTGGGATAAGCGATAAAGAGACTATAAAAAGACTCCACGGCATCGGAGTTGACGCCTTTTTGGTGGGAGAGCACTTTATGAGGCAGGATGATATAGCTAAAAGTTTAAAAGAGTTCAAAGAGGTTTAAGATGGATTATTTGTATGCGCCTTGGAGAAGTGAGTATGTGACTAGCAAAAAGATAGAGGGTTGTGTATTTTGCCACATAGTAAATCACCCCGATAAAGATGAAGAGTTGTTTGTGCTATATAGAGATGAATTTTGTTTTATGGTGATGAATAGATACCCGTACAATCCGGGGCACTTCATGATAATACCGAATATCCATACGGACGCCATAGAGAAACTTGATGAAGAGGTGTGGCTTAGGATAAGCTCATTGACAAGAAAATCGGTCAAAATGATGAAAGAGGGTTTTGGTGCGAAAGGGGTAAATATAGGTATGAACCTAGGACAATGTGCGGGTGCGGGCATAGCCGAGCATGTGCATATGCATATAGTCCCAAGATGGGATAGAGATACCAACTTTATCACGACTATCGCAAATACAAGAGTGTACTCTACCGAGTTTACGGAAGTTTATAAAAAGATAAAGGCGATGTTGCCGAAATTTATAGGAGCTTAGATGTCCGTTTTGGTTGAATTTGCTATGTTTCCCACCGATAAAGGGGAGAGTGTAAGCGAATATGTAAGCAAGATTATAAAGATGATAGATAAAAGCGGCGTAAAGTATGAGTTAACCCCTATGGGGACCGTGTATGAGTGCGATGATATAAAAGATGCTTTAAGCATTATAGAGGAGTCATATAGGGTTTTAGAGCCGTTTTCAAACAGGGTTTACTCCACTATCAAGATGGATATACGAAAAAATAGAAAAGATGCTATGAAAAAGAAGATAGAGTCGATAAAGAGCAAAATGTGATACCGTTTTGCAATCTTTGTTTAGTATAGTGCTTCCAAAAAGGAGAAAAAGAGATGAAAAAAACAAAGATTTTGGCTACGGTGGGTCCTTCAAGCGATAAAAAAGAGGTGATTGAGGGGCTTATAAAAGCAGGCGTTAATGTATTTAGGCTCAACTTTAGCCACGGAGACCACGCATATCACACAAAAACATTAAAAACTATAAGAGAAGTCGAAAAAAAACTCGGTAAAAAAGTGGGCGTTTTGCAAGATATATGCGGTCCGAAGATAAGAGTGGGGAAGCTTGAAGAGGACTTTTTGCTAAAAGAGGGAGATACGGTCATCTTTTCAAGGAAGATGATAGTCGGCAAAAAGTTAGAAGAGGGCAAATACACCTTAAGTATCAACCAACCCGAAGTGCTTGACCTTGTTAAAGTGGGAGAGTATATATATCTTTATGACGGCAATATAAGCGTAAAGGTGGTAAAGATAGCCGACACCATAGAGACCGTTGTGGAAAACGGCGGAAAACTCTCTTCAAATAAAGGCGTAAACTTTCCAAATACCATACTAAATCTTGAGATTATAACTCCGAAAGATAAGAAAGATTTGGAGTGGGGAGCCAAGAACGGAGTGGATTTTGTGGCTCTCTCTTTCGTGCAAAACGAAAATGACGTATTGAAGGGAAAAAGACTTCTTAAGAAGTTTGGCTCTAAAGCTCAAGTGATAGCAAAGATAGAGAAGTTTGACGCCGTTATGAATATAGACGCTATCTTGAAAGTTAGCGACGGAGTTATGGTGGCTAGGGGTGATCTTGGTATCGAAGTGCCTTACTATAAGGTGCCTAGCATCCAAAAGAAGATCATCAGAAAGGCAAACGCCGCTTCTAAGCCCGTTATCACGGCTACCCAGATGCTACTTTCGATGGCTGAAAGACACATGGCAACAAGAGCCGAGATAAGCGATGTGGCAAATGCCGTGCTAGACGGTACGGATGCGGTAATGCTCTCCGAAGAGAGTGCCATAGGAAAAGACCCCGTCAATGTCGTTACCGTCATGACAAATACCATAGTCGAGACCGAAAGCGTCTATCCGTACAATAAATTTAACAGATATAAGTTTTTGGACGATACGGACATCATATCATCGGCTACCGCCAAACTTGCGGTGGATTTGGATGTGGAGGCGGTTATAGCTTTGACAAGTTCGGGAAAATCGGCTAAAAAGTTATCAAGATATAGGATAGATAAACCCATCTTAGCCGTTACGCACGATGAGAATACCGCAAAATCTTTAACTTTGGTATGGGGAGTAGAGCCTGTGATGAGTATCCCCGAGAGAAGTTTGAGTTTGATGCTTGCGGAGATGTTAAAAAGAGGTTTCAAAGAAAAAATCATCGATCTAGATAGCACCTATATAGTCACGGCAGGCTTTCCGACGGGAGTGGAGGGAAGTACGAACTTCATAAGAATCCTAAAAAGAGAGCAGATGGAAAATTATATGGATTTGGTGATGTAGTAAGATGAAGATATTTTTGTGGCTTTTTATACCTATCTTTTTGTTTGCCGTTTCTGTGGAGAACGGTGGGGTTTATCCGCTTGAGGTTAGCAAAGATAGCGTCGTAAAGGTGGACGGTAAAAGTATCCCTTTGATGAGGGTGAAGGATAAATATGTCGCATTTATCGCCATACCCTATAAAACGAAACGCAAAAAGATATGTGCTAAGATATCGACTCCCAAAGATAAAAAAGAGGTCTGCATTCACATAAAAAAGGGTAAATACAAAAAAGAGTTTATCAAAGTGGCAAACTCCAAAGTGCATCCCGATAAAAAGGTGCTAAATCGTATCTATAAAGAGTATAAAGAGGCAAAAAAGATATATAAAACGGTAAACCAAAAGCAGTATTGGGATAAGCCTTTTATACTTCCTTTGCACTCAAAGATCACAAGCGCTTACGGAAATGCAAGAATGTTTAATCACACTCTAAAAAGTTTCCATACGGGGACCGATTTTAGAGCCAAGATGAAAACGCCTATAAAAGCGATAAACGACGGAGTGGTCGTGATAGCGAAAGATAGATACTACGCAGGAGGTTCCGTCGTCATAGACCATGGCAAGGGGCTATATAGCTGCTACTATCATTTGAGTAAAATCTTGGTAAAAAAAGGACAAAAGGTAAAAAGAGGAGAAATCGTGGGACTTAGCGGCAAAAGCGGCAGGGTTAGCGGACCGCATCTGCACTTTACTATCGAATTATACAACAATGCCGTAAATCCGCTAGAGTTTGTCAAAAGGGTAAATTCTATATTTGATTAATTTCTTTAATAATAGTATAATATTATAAATTATTTTAGGAGAAAAATATGGGTATTCTTGATGAATTTAAGAAGTTTTTGATAAAAGGCAATGTGGTAGATATGGCTATCGGTTTTATCTTCGGTAGCGCTTTTGCGACGGTTGTAAAGTCTATCGTTAGCAATATTATTATGCCGCCTCTTGGTATGTTGCTTGGAAAGGTTGATTTTTCGTCTTTGTTTATAGCGCTTGACGGTAAGCATTATGATAGTTTGGAGGCTGTTAAAAAAGCGGGAGCTCCTGCGATAAAGATAGGACTTTTTATAAATGACCTTATCTCTTTTATCATTTTAGGCTTTATTATATTTATGTTCGTTAGATACTACAATAAACTAAAAGCTAAAGAACCTGAGGTTCAGCCTGAGCCGACTACGAAAAAGTGTACATTGTGCGCTATGGAAGTGCCGATAGAAGCAAAAAAATGTCCATATTGCGGAGAAGTTCTTATATCTTAGTTTTTTCGCCCCGATTTTAAAACTAGCATATTTATTTTAATGCTTTTTAATCCCATTTAGATACAATACGCGAAAATAAAAGATAAAAAAGGTCTTATTTATGGTAATGGTAGTCGGAGCGATATATTTTTTATAT
>JAADDL010000150.1 GCA_013153915.1 Campylobacterota bacterium | reverse complement strand
TTTTATACCGGGATAATCCGTAACGAAACTATCTAATTTTATAGTAGCATTAAATTTAGAGCTCAACTTTTCTTCAATATTTTTAATGCTATTATCATCGAAAGGTTTGTTGCTTATAATTTTACCGACAAAACTATTCTCTTTTAATGAAATCTGATATCTTAACTCATCGCATATAGCAGGTATCAACATCAATCTATCATTTTCTACCAATATTTTTATAAAATTATCAAAATGTTTATCTTTATTTTCAACAAGAGAGATAAGAAAATTATATTTTTCATCTTTTGAAATATTTGGAGAAAGAATTATATTTTTCATCTTTTCCAAATAAAAGGCACCATTTAAAAGAGCTAATTTATCATAATACTCTTTATATTTATCATCACTACATCCTTGAAGCAAAGCCTTCACATATTTTTTCGCAACGACCGGAATCATCTACGCAACCTTTTTCATAACTATATTTACCAGCTCTTTATTGTCAAAAGCTTGTATCTCTTTACTAAAGAGTTGTTCTACTGTTTCACTAACAATGGTTTTTACCATTTTTCTTTTTTCAATCTCTTTCCTCTCTTCTGTATATTTTTCCAAGAGATTTAATTCATTTTTCATATCTTCTCTCATTTTAGACACTATAAGCTCAGCCTCTTTTTTTGCATCCTCTATAATGTTTTGTGCTAAAACTTTAGACTCTTCAAGTTTTTTTAAAGCTTCTTCTTTTGCCTTTTTTGATTCTTCGACTTTTTCTTGGATAGATTTTAGCGTTTTTACGATCTCTTCACTTCTACCTTTAAAGAAGCTTTTAATAGGCTCGGCTATAAATCTATAAAGAATCGCAGCAAAAATCAAAAAGTTAATCGTTCTGGGAACGATATCTGTCTCACCTTCAGATGCAAATATCACTACGGGCAAAAGTAAAATAAAAAGTATCTTTTTAAACAATTCCTACTCCTTTATATCTGAGAAAGTTTAGCCTTAAGGCTGTTTTGAAATTCAGGCAACTTACTTGTCAACTTAGACCTAAGCTCTTCTTTTTCACTTTCAAGCTCAGCGACAAATGCTTCATATGATTTCTCTAATGCCGCTCTTTTTTCCTCAATCTTTTTGGCTATTTCTTCTTTGACTTCATTTACAGCTTCTTCTCTTATTTTAAATGCTTGGCTTTTAGCATCTTTTAAGATCTTTGCAGCCTCTTCTTCGAGATGAGATACATTACTACTGTTTGCCTTAGCTTTTTCCATATCCTCTTGTATGGATCTCTCTCTTTCGTCCATAAATCCCAACAAAGGTTTATAGAGCATCTTATTTAACGCGACGATTAAAAATATAAAAATAACGGCAACTAGCAACAATAGTCCCGGGATTATATCTAACATTCAGACTCCTTCTTAATAAGCAAACTTATCCAACGCTTTTAATATTTGGAAACAAAATTTCGGTATTATACCAAATCAATTTGTAAACTTTTATTAAATAAACTAAATTTAATTATTATTGTATTCTTAAAGATTACGGACTATCGCTTATCCAACATTGATAACAAATCGGATATCTCTTCTTCTTTATCAAATTCGATAATTAACTGATTGCTTTTTTCTTTGCATTTAAAGCCGTAACTTTTAAGTCTTTCAGACAATATTTTAATATTTTTAAGCTTTTTGGATCTTTTTTTCTCTTTTAGCGGAGTACTATTTCCGCCCTTTATCATTTTTACTATCTTTTCGGTCTCTCTTACACTTAACTTTTGACCTATTATCGTATTTACGACACTCTCCTCTTCTTTGGGAGTCAATCCTACTAAAATCTTGGCATGACCTTGTGATATCTTATTTTCACTGATTAATTTTTTTGTCTTTTCGGTCAAATTTAAAAGTCTTAAAGTGTTAGTTATTTGAGCTCTGCTTTTGTGGATAATCTCCGATAGCTCGTCATGCGTGATGTTGTATTGTTCTATAAGCTCATGATAAGCAATAGCCAACTCTATAGGATTTAGATTTTCTCTTTGGATATTTTCTATCAAAGCCAATTCTCGTAGATTTTCTGATTCTATATCCGCTACGATAGCTTTGATATGGCTAAGACCAGCCATTTTAGAAGCTCTAAGCCTTCTTTCGCCGGCTATCAACATATAGCCGTCATCTTTCTTTACAACTATGATAGGTTGAAGTAAGCCATGTTTTTTGATAGATTCGCTAAGCTCTAAAAGAGCAGTTTCGTTAAAATATGTTCTTGGCTGATATATGTTTGGCACTATTTCATCTAGCTCTATCTCCATGATAAGATTGGACTTATCTTCTATATCTTGCCTATAAGCCTCTTCGACATCCTCTAAGATCGCTCCTATGCCTCTGCCAAGCGCTTTTTTGGATTTTGCCACGATCAACCCGCCAATATCGTAGTAGCTAAGTTTTGATAGGCTTGCGAACCAGTTGATTTTATATCATAAAGTATGATAGGTTTTCCAAAACTAGGACTCTCCGCAAGTTTTATGTTTCTTGGCACCACAACATAAGATGAGTTTTTCTTATCTATAAAAAGTTTGTTTTTAAAGTGCTGTTTTAGATCGGCAAATACTTGTTTAGAAAGATTATTTTGAGTGCTATACATCGTAGGCAAAAAACCTTTTATTTTAAGTTTTGGATTTATAGTTCTCTTAATAAGTTTAATAGTATTTAAAAGTTGCGCCAAACCTTCAAGCGCAAAAAATTCGCACTGAATAGGTATAATAACCGAATTTGCGGCACTTAAAGCGTTGATAGTTATGCTACCTAATGCGGGAGGAGAATCGATAATGATAAAATCGTACTGGTCTTTTATCTCATCAATTTTACTTTTAAGCACCAACTCCCTACCCTTGCTATCTTCGTCGTAAAATTCTTTTTCTATACCGACAAGACCGATATTTGAAGGAGCAAGATGTAAAGTCTCTATAGATGTTTTTAGTATGATTTGAGAAAGTTTTTTGCTACCTATTAAAACATGATAGATATTAAATTCATAATCATTTCTGTGAAATCCAAGACCCGTTGTAGCATTTGATTGAGGATCAGCATCGATAAGCAAAACCTTTTTTTCAGCTACCGCTAATGATGCCGCTAGATTTATAGCCGTAGTTGTTTTACCTACACCACCTTTTTGGTTAGCAATAGCAATAATCTCTTTCATTTTTACTCATCCTTTAATATACTATTAAGATAAAAACCCTTAAAAGTACTCAAATTATCTTTGATTGTATAACTTTTTTCCGTCAACAAAAATAGAGCCGTCAAAATCAAGCTCAGCACTCTCCAATGAAACAACACTCTCATTATAGTGAAAATCAAATTTTTTACTCTTGTGAAATTCTATCTTATATTTGCTAAAAACTTGCTTCCATGAAATTTTTTTTTCGATTTTTTTTATAAACTCTTCAATCAACTCTTTTTTGTCTATTTCTATATCCAACTTCCCGAAATCTTCGGGAGCCGCAAGGATATTTAAGCCTATCGAACAGACTATATTTTCTTGGATTTTCGTAGTTATAACGCCACCGATTTTTCTATTTCGCAAATAAAAATCATTCGGCCACTTTACCCAAATTTCAGAGCCTCTACAAGCAAGCAACTCTTTAAAAATATAAGCAAAATATATAGATGATGACTGTATCGGCAAATCATCAGGCAAATGTTTCGATTTTACACACAAAGAGAGAAAAAGATTGCCTTTTTCCCCAATCCAGCTATTACCTCTACTGCCTACACCATTAGTTTGTTGCTCGGCTAAAATACAAACGGGGCATTTAACGGTAAAATTTTTAATGGAATTCAATAAAAATTTATGGGTCGAATCTATCTTATCAAAAAAAAGTATCTCCAACTTTCAACCTTTTTCCCACTATATACTCTTTGGCGCTCATCTGC
>JAADDL010000045.1 GCA_013153915.1 Campylobacterota bacterium | reverse complement strand
CATCCTCTTTTATCTCATACTCTCTCCAATCTCTTGAAATCATCACCAAAACGCTATCGCTCATACTTTGCCCCGAGACCGAACTACCGGCCGCTCTAAAGGTCAAAGCTATCCCGAGCCTATCGCACAAGCTCAAAACCTCTTTAACCTCATCGCCGTTTTCCACGACAACCGCCACTTTTGGTATCAATCTATAAAAAGAGGCGTCCGTACCGTATGCCAATCTATGCAAATAGTCTTTAAAAACTCTCTCTTTTGGCAATATAGCGATAATATTCTCATAAAATTCATCAAATTTATCTCTAACTTTTTCCACCGTTTCACTCATAAAAACACCTTTTCTTGATAATTAGTTTAATTTTACCATAACTTCAGTAAAATATTATATGCAAAATTTAAAAAAAAGATTTCAACTTTTTCATAAAAGTTTTCCGTTTCTAAATATACAAGAGCAGATTGAAAATTTTGCCGTTTTTGACGGATCGGACTTTAAAAACTTACAATTAAGCACCGATATTATTGAAAATATCAAGATAAATATTTTAAACGATATAGATAAACTACGAGAAACTTTTACGCAAAATGAGGATATAAAAAAGATACTCTACAAACTGGCTATCGGAGATAGAAAACAGTATGCCGTATATAAACACAACCAAATATCCCAACAAAAAGGAAAATATCTATACAAAGAGTTATATACTAAAAATATCATAACAAAAGAGCAAACAAGGGAAAAATTACCCAAAAGCTCCAAACATAGACCTTTAAAAAAAGAGTATAGAGGCTATGTAGCCGAAAATAAACTGAAATTTACAAAAAATTTTCATAGATTTTGGTATACTTTTATTGCTTTACGCCAAGACAAAATCGTTAACTTGGACTTGGTTGAAGAAGATATCAAAAACAATCTCGATAAATTTATCAGCTTGACCTTTGAAGAGTTGTCAAACGAACTTATAAAACAAGATATTTTCGGTTTAAACATAGTCGAAACAGGCGGTTACTGGGATAAACATGTGGAGATAGATATACTATCTAAAGATGTGGACGGCAACTATATTATCGGGGAGTGCAAATGGACAAATCAAAAAATTTGCAAAAATGTGTTAAGAAAACTTCAAAATAAAGCCAAACTGATTGATTTTCAAGTGACAAAATATGCGCTATTTTCAAAAAACGGTTTTAGCAACAGCTTTCAAAAAGAGAACTCTAAAGAGATTTTACTTTTTGATATAGATAAATTTAAAAGGTTAAACGATGATTGATAAACAGATGCTTGAGAGTTTAAATACAAAAGAGAAAGAGTTTTTTAAAAAGACCCTTGAGGATTTGATAGAACAAACCTATGCCGTAGAAAAAGAGTACAAAGAGTTAAACGCCTCATATAAAAACTTACAAGATTTTATAAAACAGATCATCGAGGTTTTGCCAAATGCCCTATGGGTTATCGACGATAACGGAGAAGTGTTTTTGCAAAACAGTGAAGCCAAAAAGTGCGACGGACTTATTAAGAAGATAGACTTTACAAAAGAGAGTGACGAAATAGAGTATGAAAATCTATACTACCTTATCAAAATAAACAGAGCATACGGTCGAACCATCATAAGCGCCACCGACATAACCCAAGAAAAAAGGGGAGAAAGATTGGCCTCTATGGGACAAGTTGCCGCTCACCTTTCTCATGAGATAAGAAACCCTATAGGCTCTGTATCACTTATGGCTTCAACTCTATACAAAAGAGTCACCCCAAAGAACAAACCTTTAGTCGAAGAGATAAAAAAAGCTATCTGGAGAGTTGAACGGATAGTAAAAGCTACGCTTCTTTTCACCAAAGGAGTAAGTATCAATCCAAGTATCTTTGCCGTAAAGGATATCATAGCAGACCTTGATAGCGCAATATCCTATTATAGTTTTTCAAAGGATATCACTTTTGATTTCGATAAACAAAATACTACGATAAGGGCGGATTTCGATTTGCTGTCGATAGTATTGCAAAATTTCATATTTAACGCCATTGACGCTATAGAAGAGAGCGACAAAGAAAGCGGAACGGTAAAGATAAAATTTTTTCAAACCGAAAAAGCGGATATTTTTCACATCATAGATACCGGAATGGATTTTGAAGATAAAAATATACTATACGAACCGTTTAAAACCACAAAAACAAAAGGTCAAGGGTTGGGACTCGCTTTGTCTCTTGAGATAATAAACGCACATGGAGGAACTATAGATTTTATAGAAAACGAAAAAGGTTTTGCCATCTCTTTACCCAACAATCGACAAAAAAAAGGCAAAGATTAATTGTTTACGCAACCTTTTCGACACCTTCTATATTTGATATTTCATTGATTATAGACTCATCCACCCTATCTCTCAAATCAAACACGACATCTCCTCTAGTCGAACTTATAATCAATTTAAACTCTCTATTTCCTTGAAAATTCTTAACAAGACCATAGAGTCTATCTAGTATATCCGATTTTTGAGATAGATTTATCTTGACGATAATGGGTTCTTTCGGCTTTTCTTCTATCTTTGTTTGGACATGCTCTTTTTTGGACTCATCAAGACTCATGATCTTCATCACCCTTATCCTCGTAAATTGATTGTCTTTGTTTACTTGAACTTTAAAAGCCAAAGGTTCATGGTCGATATCCATACCTTCAAGTTTATTAAGCATCTTTTCAAAGACCGTCAACTCTATATTGCCGTGAAAATCCATAATGTTCAAGATGCCGAATTTATTGCCTTTTTTACTGATCTTAGTAGTAACCTCTTCGACCTTTCCGATAAAAAGAGCTTCGCTACCGTCCGCGATAGTATCTATATCGCTTGAGAGAGTATGAGGAATCTTTTCTATCTCCTCTCTATAACTATCAAGCGGATGTCCCGAGATATAAAACCCCATAGTCTCCTTTTCAAGGTCGAGTATATCTCTTGGGTCAAACTCGTCAAGATCCTCTATCTCAACTCTAGCGGTCACCATCTCCGCACTATCTCCAAAAAGTGAATTTTCAGCCATCTTTTTAGCTCTAGCGCACTCCGCTCCCGCACTGACAATATGCTCTATATTTTCTAAAAGAGCCCTTCTAGAATAACCGAAACAATCAAGACTTCCCGATTTGATAAGAGATTCTAAAACCTTTTTATTTACTTTGGTGGTATCGACTCTTGATATAAAATCGCTCAAACTCTCAAACTGCTTCTCCTCTCTAGCTTTGATGATACTCTTTATGGCTGTTTTACCGACACCCTTTATGGCGCCCAAACCAAAGAGTATAACCTCTTCATCCCCGTCTTTGGTAGCGGAAAATTCTATAAAACTCTTCTTTATATCCGGCGGTGCAAGCTTTATACCAAGCCTCTTAACCTCATCGACATACTTTACGATCTTATCGGTATTGTCCTGTTCGCTTGTCAAAAGTGCCGCCATAAACTCTTGAGGATAGTAAGCCTTTAGATAACTTGTTTGAAATGTTATCATAGCGTACGCCGCAGAGTGGGACTTGTTAAAGCCGTATCCGGCAAACTTCACGATAAGATCAAAAAGCTCTTCAGCCTTTTTTCTATCAAAACCTTTCTTTACCGCACCGTCGGCAAACTCCCCTTTTAGTCTATCCATCTCCGATTTTATCTTTTTACCCATAGCTCGCCTGACCACATCAGCTCCACCGAGCGAAAAACCGCCTATGGTTTGAACTATCTGCATAACTTGCTCTTGATATACGATGACTCCGTAAGTGGGCTTTAGTATCGGCTCAAGCTCATCAAACATATAAGTTATCTTAGCTCTTCCATGCTTTCTCTCTACAAAGTCATCAAGCATACCACTCTCCATCGGACCCGGTCTATAAAGAGCCAAAACGGCGATAATATCTTCGAAGTTAGTAGGTTTAAGTCTCTCGTTT
>JAADDL010000006.1 GCA_013153915.1 Campylobacterota bacterium | reverse complement strand
TTTTATGTATTTTTATATGTATTATTTTATGTAAATTAAATAAATCAAACTTGTGAACAAATGTTTATATCCAGATTAATATTATAACATAATAAATATCTACTTAATGAAAGATGATTTGCATCTTTGTTTTTAGCGATACTATCCTATAAAAAAACTTTTAAATTGACAAGTTTATCTATGTTTTGACCTTGTGCTATTTTGGTTTTATAAGGTTTTATAATCGTTAAATTTGTATATAAATGTCTTTTTTATTATATCAAAATAAGTTCTATATCATATCATTATGAACGATTGTTAATATTGTATTTTAAATAAAAGAACAGTTGTTCATAAGAATAGTATTGACAAATGAACGAATGTTAATGTATAATTACGAACAGCGTTTTTTAGGGGGTTTATATGGAAAAGAGTACAAAAGAGAAGATACTTGACGTGGCGCTTGAACTTTTTTCACAAAAAGGATATAAAGGTGCTTCTATAAGAATGATAGCATCAAAAGTCGGTATAAGAGAGAGTGCTATATATAACCATTTTAAAAATAAAGAAGATATTTTAAACACGATAGTATCCACCCTATCCTCTTCATCTTTGGACCTGCTTATGGCGGAAAAACCCATAGAGGAGTCGGCAAAAAAAGGAAAGAGCTTTCTTAGGGAGTTTGCCACATCGTTCAAGCTTTTAGCTTATGATGATAAAAGCGAGAAGTTTTTTAGATTTATGATGATAGAGCTTATGCAAAATGCAAAGATGAGAGAGATATTTTTAAACGACTTTCACAAAGCCCACCTAAAAGTACTCTCTCAAGCCTTTTTTGTCATGATGCAAGAGGGAATGATACGCTCAAGCGACCCGATGCTAATGGCTCAAGAGTTTTTATCCCCCCTATTCTTTTATCGTATGCAAGCTACACTACTTAGGATTGACGCTCAAGACTCAAGACAAGTGGCAACACTTTTTGAAAAACATATAGACTTTTTTTGGGAGATGGTATCTTTGTAGATACTTTTGTTATTTGAGATATTTTTATGAATGAAAAACTTCAAGAAAATATAAACCGAGCACAAAAACTTATCTATGAAGCCGATACCATTATCATAACTGCGGGTGCGGGGATGGGGGTGGATAGCGGTTTGCCTGACTTTAGAGGGGATGAGGGCTTTTGGAGAGCGTATCCTCCCATAGCAAAACTCGGATATAGGTTTGTAGAGATGGCAAATCCTAGTCTGTTTGAAAATGACCCGCATTTGGCTTGGGGATTTTACGGGCACAGACTAAAACTTTATCGCTCAACTAAACCCCATAAGGGTTTTGAGCTTTTACTAAGACTTGCAAAAGAAAAAAACGACAACTACTTCATATATACCTCAAATGTTGACGGTCAATTTCAAAAAGCGGGCTTTAGTGAAGATAAGATATATGAAGTGCACGGTAGCATACACTATCTTCAATGTACAAAAAACTGTACGGATGAGATATGGGAAAACGATATAAAAGATATTGAGATAGATATGGATACCCTAAAAGCCAAAACTTTGCCAAAATGTAAAAATTGCGATAATATCGCAAGACCAAATATACTAATGTTTGGGGATTGGTATTTTTTAGAGGGTAGAAGTGATAGGCAAAGAGAGAGGTTTGAGAGATTTTTACGACAAAATAGCGGTAAAAATATCGTTATCATCGAGATGGGAGCGGGAACCGCCGTGTCTACCATAAGAAATTTCGGGGATGCTTTTTCAAACAGTAACGACCATATAACACTCATAAGAATAAATCCGCGAGATTTTGAAGTTCGCAACCCTCAAGACATAAGCATACCGTTGGGAGCTTTAGATGGGCTGGAAAAGATATTGAAGTAAAGTCGTATAATACGATTTTATAGTGTTTTAGACACCTTTTTAATCTCATCAAATATATTTATGAGTTCATCTTTGTATGCAAATATATTGTTTAGAGATTGTGCGGTTTCTGTGGGGTCGTCGTCGTATTGATGGGAGATTTCGTTTCGAATGGCTCTCAACCTTTTCCATACATCAGCACTATCTAAGATGCCTATCTTTTCCAAATGGTTTAAGATATCCAAAAAGGTCATTTGGTCTATATTTTCAACATATTCAGACACAATCAATCTAAAAAGCTTATCCCCTATAGTGTCTTGCAGTTTTGCAAACCTAAAAAGATATTGATCTATCGCCGCAACTTCATCATCACTTAAATTCTCATAATTTCTGGCAGACAATGGAAGTATATCTTTGATTTTTGAGTATGCTTTTTCTATTCTTAGTTTATGTTTTTCGCACTCATTGATGTATTTTTGGATTCTTGACTTTTTTTCATCCAGCAATATACCCTCCTTCAAAGCTATCTGCTCTATCTTTTTGTTTTTATCTTTGGAGATTACGACATCTATCTTTTGTTCTCCGATTTTTTGTTTTAATTTTATTAAAAAATTTATCTTTTTCTCATTTAGATTGTCTTTGTCGTTTGTTTGAATATAAAGGTCTATATCTCCACCTTTTTTGCTATCATCAATGCGACTTCCAAAAAGATAAATATCGCCATTTTCAAATGTATCCTTAAATGTAGAAATTATAGCTTCTATCTCTTTTGTTGTTAGTCTCATATTTTATCCTACAAAAATTTAACTTCTATAAATTATATCCAAAAATCACCGCTATCTACTCCTCTAGCAAAGATGCCTCTTTTAGCTCTTGGGGTATCTCTTGCTTTGGAGATATGTTGGATATCTCTTTAAAAAGCGTCACTTGTCTTATGATATTTCCTTTTCCTTTTGAGAGTTTTTTTAGCGCCTCTTCGTAGCTTTCTCTGCTTTTTTTGATACTTTTGCCTACGGCTTCAAAATCTTTTAAAAATCCGACAAATTTACCGTATAACGCTTCGGCTCTTCGGGTGACCTCTTTGATGTTTTGAGCTTGCTTTTCGTATCTCCAGCTGTTTTCTACGGCTCTTAATGCCACAAGCAATGTAGTAGGACTCACAAGTACGATGTGTTCTTTAAAAGCTTTGTCGTAAAGCTCCGTATCTTTTTCGAGCGCCACCATCAACGCACCCTCGATAGGGATAAACATAAAGATAAAGTCAAGCGAATTGATGCCTCTTAGCCTCTCATAATCTTTTGAAGATAGCTGTCTGATGTGCTCATATAGCGACCTTAAATGCTCTCTTAGATAGCGCTCTTTCTCTTCGTCGTTGTCTGATGAAGCGTATCGTTCATAAGCCAAAAGAGAAGTCTTGGCGTCTATGATGATCTGTCTGTTGTTCGGTAGCTTTACTATAACATCGGGTCTAAAAGTATCCTCATCGTCACTTTTTAGCACCACTTCTCTTTCATATTCGATGCCTTTTCTAAGCCCCGAGCTCTCTAAGACTCTCTCAAGTATCATCTCGCCCCAAACGCCTTGTTTTTTAGTTTGACCTTTGAGTGCGTTTGTGAGGTTGATGGCGTCTTGCCCTATTCTTTTATTTAGCTCTTTTAGCACTTTTATCTCTGCCAAAAGCATACTTCTATCTCTGGACTCCTTATCGTAGATATCGTCAACCCTCTTTTTAAACTCCTCTATCTGTCTATTTAGCGGAGTGAGTATCTCTTGGACTCCTTGCTTGTTTTGCTCGGTAAATTTTTTACTGTTTTTGTCAAGTATCTCGGTGGCAATACTGTGAAATTCTTGGGTTAGTTTCTCTTTGCTTTCTTGAAGAATCTCAAACTTTTCTTTCATGCTTTTTTGTTGCTCTTTGATAGCGGTATCCAAAGTGGCGATTTGTGACTCTTTTTCTCTTAGTTCGTTTTGAAGTTTGGCATTTGTCTCTTTTTCACCCTCTAGCGTCTCTTTTAGTTGATTTAAGTTCTTATCCTTTTCCTTTACGAGAGTGTCGAGTCTTAGATTGTGTGCCTTGGTGTCACTATATGCAAGTTC
>JAADDL010000018.1 GCA_013153915.1 Campylobacterota bacterium | reverse complement strand
CGGTATTCGTCGGTATTCGTCGTTTTCTATCGGTTTTGCATTTCTATAAAAAACTATACTTACAAAACTCGGCTCCTCTTTTAACTCAAATTTTACACCGCTCTCTTTGCAAAGATTAGCAATCTTTTCAATGCCACTTCCCCAACTCTCAATATATTTTAACTCTCTAAAAAGATTTGCCACTATTTTATTTCTAAGCTCACTTCTTCCACTCATTACATCATCAAGACTTAATCCATTTGGAAAATTACCCGGCGAGACAATCTCTACCAAATCATCATAAATTGCTACTTTTATATCGCTATTTCTGACATAGTCTCTATGGATTATGGCATTTAAAAGTGCTTCCCTAAGAGCAAGTAGTGGGATTTCAAGCTCTTCTTTTAACTGCAGTCCCTTAACCTCGGCACTTAAATTTAGATGATTTTGTAAAAACTTGATTGTATTGTCTAAATTTTCAAATAAATTGCCATTATACTCTTTTTTATCTATAAAAATCTCTTTTGTAGTGCCTTTAAACCTTGCGCATTTAACACCTGTATTATCAAATTCACCGAAAATGATAGCTAAAGCATTAGTAGGATAGTTAACTCCATTTAGCTCTTTTATCAATTTTAAATTTTTAAGTTTTTCATAATCACAACTTTTGTCAATCTTTTTAAATTCATTGTAAATTACTCTTAAATCAAACTCATCTAAACTAAATTCAAAATTTTCCTCTTCATCATATGTTTTATTTAGTCTTTGTCTTTGAAGCTCGGTTATAACTCTCTCATCTGCCAATCTATTGGTTGAGCCAACTCTTATATATGTACCATTTAACTTTCCTTTGCTTTTTAAATAGTAAGGCAAAAGAGAGCCTCGAAAAACTTCAACCACCAAGATAACTTTTCCATCAATATTTTGAGCGTAAATTTCAGGTAAAATATTTGGATAGCACATATCACTAATAATTGAGCTAATCTTTTCTTCATACTCAAAAATCTTATCTTCATCAACTCCAATTATATTTTTATCATCATCCACACCAACTATAAGCTTCCCTCCGGCAGTATTGCTAAAAGCTATAATGGTTTTTGCAATTTTCTCACTTGACGGTAAAGTCTCTTTTAACTCAAGCTTTTTATTTTCACCTTTTTTTATCTCATTTAGTAGCATTTAGGTGCTCTCTAGTCCATTGGTTTTATCATATCAACAATCTCATTTTTTGTCATTTTTCAACCTTGTCAATTTATTTTGAAGATTTTTGATATCTTTCTCTATTTTATCAATTTTTGACAAATCCCATCGTTAAACATATAGATAAATTATACCGATATTTCACTTAACCGACAAATATTGCTTTGATTTAGCAAAGTTGGTTTTCTTTTAAGATTTGTAACAAAACATTTTCACTGATATTTTCTAACTCATTTTTTGAGTAAATGCTAAGAAGATATATATTGTCTTGGGTATCCAAATAATAATAAATAACTCTAAAACCTCCACTTTTTCCTGTCGGTACAGAGCTGTTTGCAACTCTAATCTTATAGCAAGAATGTCCCAATCTGATACCCGATTTTGGATTGTTTAGTAATATATTTTTAACCGTCTTTAAATCTTGAGGTAAATTCTTATATTTTTTATAAAGTTTTTTCACCTCTTTTTCAAAATGGCTAAGAATCACTATCTTCAAGTTCATCTATCAAGTCATCCAAGGATCTTAAATCACTTTTTGTGTCTATGGCACTTTTTAACTCTTTGCAACTCTTGTCAAAGTCATCATAAAAAAGTAGAGCTTTTTGCTCTTTTATATACGAAGAGATGGCTTCTGTAATGATGTCGGTCTTGTTGATAGAAAACTGTCTACTTAGTTCGTCTATCTCATCTACAAGATATCTAGGCAATCTTAATCCTACTTGTTGTTTTGAAAGTTGAGAAATATTGTGCATTTTTAAGCCTTTTGTTTTGCAATATTATATATCATTTTATATAAAAATGTCAAACCGCATCATATTTGCTTATATTTTATAATGCTTCCTCATTCATCATCTCTCTCATCTCTTGTTCGGTTATCGTTTTGACTCCGAGTTTTTTTGCTTTTTCCAGCTTGCTACCCGCATCCTCTCCATAGACTACAAAGTCCGTCTTTTTACTCACGGAGTTCGTCACTTTCGCTCCTAGACTTCTTAGCTCCTCTTTTATCTTATCTCTACTTTCACTCATAGTTCCCGTCAGTACGACCGTTTTACCGCTAAAGGGTGAGTGTATCTCTTTTTTTACTTCGGGTTTTTTTGGCTCTATGATAAAGATGAGTTTTCTTACGAGCTCTTCATTGACCCGTAAAAACTCCAAAAAGGACTCAGCCATCTCTTCTCCAAACCCCTCTATCTCCAAAAGCTCCTCTTTACTAACCCCGAAAAAGTCCACTCCGAACTTTTCACATATCTTTCTGCTTGCCACCTCTCCTATATGCTCTATCCCAAGAGCGTTGACAAATCTCCAGCACTCAGCCCCTTTGACCGACGCTATGGAGTTTAGGAGATTATCCACCTTTTTCTCTTTAAAACCCTCAAGCTTTAAAAGATCCTCTCTTTTTAGTTCAAAAAGATCTAAAACGCTTTTTACCAACCCTTTATCATATAGCAGTTTCACTATCTTTTCGCCAAGCCCCTCTATATTTAGGCACTGTTTGCTGGCAAAGTAGATGATGGAGTTTACCACTCTTGCTTCACAAAGGAGATTTTGACACTTCAAAAGTATCCCCTCGTCCAAAAGCTCACTACCGCATACCGGACAGTGAGTCGGTCTTTTCACCTCTATCTCGTCTCCGTCTCTAAAGTTCGTCTGCACTCTGATTATCTTGGGTATCACATCTCCGCTTCGTATGATGATGACTTTGTCGCCTATGCGAATATCTTTTCTCTTTATCTCGTCAAAGTTATGCAGTGTGGCTCTTTCCACCACTACGCCCTCTATATTGACGGGCTCCAAGATAGCTACGGGCGTGATTACCCCAGTCCTTCCCACTTGAAAGATTATATCTTTGATAGTTGTCATCTTTTCGATAGCGGGAAATTTGTAGGCACACATCCACCTTGGATACTTTACGGTGTAGCCCAGTTTTTCTTGGAGTTTTATATCGTTTACCTTTATCACCATACCGTCAAGCATAACATCAAAACTATCTCTAATCCCCACAAATTCGTCGTAAAATTCTTGTATCTCTTTAGTGTTTTCACACACTTTTCTTTTAGGAGGAGATAAAAATCCAAGCTCATAAACAAATCCCATAAGCTCTGATAGCTTTTCATATCCTAAAGAGTTTACTCCCACTCCCCACGGCTGAAATAGAAGCTTTCTTTTTGCCGTGATAGAGCTATCAAGCTGTCGCATACTACCTGCGGCGGCGTTTCTTGGGTTTGCAAAGGGTTGCTCTCCCTTTTTTAGCCTCTCTTCGTTTATCCTCTCAAACTCATCTTTAGGCATCAAAACTTCACCCCTTATCTCGATGAGCTCTTTGTGGTTTATGCTTTTAGGTATGGAGTTTATAACCTTTGCGTTATGCGTGACATCCTCTCCGACCACTCCGTCTCCTCTTGTGATAGCTTGCTTTAGAGTGCCGTTTTCATAGATGAGATTTAGACTCGCTCCGTCAAATTTGGGTTCGCAGTAAAATTCGCAAACCCCTACATTTTTATATATCCTCTCTACCCACTCTTTGAGCTCATTTTTATCAAAAACATCCTCCATACTCCACATACGACTAAGGTGGTGAGCTTTTTGAAACTCATCAAGCACCTCTCCGCCCACTCTTTGAGTAGGAGAATTTTTATCTATAAGATCAGGGTGCTCCCTCTCAAAAGCTTCCACCTCTTTATAGAGTTTATCATACTCTTCATCCGTCACAAGAGGATTATCTTCGGTGTAGTAAGCTTTAGCCCACTTATTTAGCAACTCTATGCTTTTTTTATACTCTTTTT
>JAADDL010000058.1 GCA_013153915.1 Campylobacterota bacterium | reverse complement strand
TCACTCACTTCGACCAATATCTCAAGCTTGTCCAAAAAGCCTTTTTTATCCGCAACTATCTGATAGTTTAGCGTAAGACCTTCGGTATTTGCTATGACATGTTCTACTTGTGAGGGATAGACATTTACTCCGTTTACGATAAGCATATCGTCACTTCTGCCGACTACACTCTCCATCCTTACAAGCGTTCTGCCGCATTTGCAAGGTTCGTATGTCAAAGATGTCACATCTCCCGTTCTATATCTTATGATAGGCAAGGCTTGTTTGCTTAGGGTCGTGATGACTAACTCTCCTCTTTCACCCTCGGGTAGAACTTCTCCCGTTTTAGGGTCTATTATCTCGGGATAAAAGTGGTCTTCGTTTATGTGTAATAGGTTGGAGTGTTTACAGCTTGAAGAGACTCCCGGTCCTATTATCTCGCTAAGTCCGTATGTCTCGTAGTACTCTATGCCCCAAGCTTCGCTTACCTCTTTTTTGAGTCCTTCGCTAACGGGCTCGGCTCCAAAGACTCCGCACTTTAGTTTGTATTCGTCTTTGTAGTTCGGTCCGCTTTTTTTGGCAACCTCCGCTAAGTGCAGAGCAAATGACGGAGTTGCCGCCAAAACGGTAGCGCCGAAATCCCTCATAAGCATCAACTGTCTATCGGTAAATCCTCCGCTTGCCGGAACTATGGTAGCTCCTATCTTTTGGGCGGCGCTGTGAAAACCAAGACCCCCCGTAAAGAGACCGTATCCATAAGCGTTATGTACGACATCCTCAGCGGTTACGCCCGCCATCGTATAGACTCTAGCCATCACTTCATCCCACACTTCCATGTCGGCTTTCGTGTATCCTACGACCGTCGGTTTGCCCGTAGTTCCGCTTGAGCTATGTATCCTAACCACTTGGCTCATAGGCACGGTAAAAAGACCGAACGGATAGTGGTCTCTTAAATCCTGTTTTTTTGTAAAAGGCAGTTTGTCTATATCTTCTAAAGACCTTATGTCGCTCGGTTTTATACCTAATTCGTCAAATTTCTTTTTATAAAAGGGAGTCAACGCATAAACTCTATCAAGCGTCTCTTTTAGTCTTTGAAATTGAACTTTTCTAATATCCTCTCTTTTAGCCGTCTCTATCTCATTCCAAACCATTCTCTCTCCTTAACTTTCTCTTATAGCTTTTTCAAGTATTTCAAAATTTTGTTCCGCCAATTTGGGGTTTATCTTCTTTATCGCCTCTTTTATCTCATCTTTCGTAAAAGGAAAATTCTCTACATTTTTCAAAGCAACCCCAAGCATATAGACATTTAGCCCTTGTATGGGAAGTTCCCCGTTTAGCGCCTTTTTGTTAACATCCACTTTTATGACTTTTAAAGGAACATCGGGGTAGTTATCGTCGCTGTTTACCACAACCACTCCGTCTTGTTTTAGATAGGCTAGATTTCTAAGGCTTTCGTTTTTATCAAGCCCTATGATGAGGTCGGCTTGATTTTTATCGATGACCGGATTTTTAAAATCTCCTATTTTTATGTCGCAACTCACAGCCCCGCCTCTTTGGCTCATACCGTGATTTTCCGTACCGATAAAGGCGATACCCTTTTCGCCCGCACAGATAGATAAAACTTTCACCAAAAATACGACTCCTTGGCCGCCAAAACCTGCTATTACTATTTGATACTTCATTATTTATTCCTCTCATCGACTTCAAAAGCGTCCGTAGGACATATCACTTCAAGACATCCGCCGCAACCCGCACACAAGAAAGGATCTATCTCTATCTTTCCTTTTTCGTTGTAGTGCATAGGAGGACATTTATAGACGGTGGTGCACTGGTCGCACGCCACACACTTATCCTCATCCACTTTTGCGTAGATACCCGGAACGAACTCTTTTGCTCTCGGGTTATCGAGTATGCAAAACTGTCTAACGACTACTACCGTCGGATGGTCGTTTTGTTCATACTTTTTCTTGACCTCTTTAAAGAACTCTATATTTTCGTGCATTTCATGTGAGTAGTTATGCTCTAAACACTCTATACCGCAACCCTCGACAATCTTTTTTATATCTATGGCTTGATGAAATCTCTCGGGCGTTATCTGTCGTCCCGTCATCGCAACTGTCGAGTTGTCGAGTATCACGAGTATAAACTTATGACTTTGATATATAGCGTTTAAAAGAGGCGGGATACCGGAGTGAAAAAACGTACCGTCACCTATGGTGGCTACCACCGTTTTATCGGGGTTGGCTATGGATAGACCGCTTGCCATAGAGACGCTTGCGCCCATACAAAGCACCGTATCTATCGCTCCTTGAGCGAGCGCTAGAGTGTAGCATCCGATATCGGATGGATAGATGGATTTGCTCTTTTTAAATACTTTCATGATTGAGTAGTATATATCTCTATGAGGACATCCCGGACAAAGAGCCGGCGGTCTGGCAGGCACTTCAAATCCAAGGTCAATCTTCGGTGCTTCATATATATTTTTACCCTCGTAAGCTCCTATATTTTGTAGGGCTTTTAGAACATTTTCTTTACTCATTTCGTCTATTTTGTGGACGGTGTCGGTATTTTTACCGTAAACCTTTTCACCGGCTATCTGCTCCTCTATGCAAGGGTAGGGCTCTTCGAAAACGATAACTTTATCGTACTTTTGAAACGCCTCTTTTAGTTTTTTTACCGGCAAAGGATAGGGCATGATGACCTTTACTACATCTATATTTAAACCGAGATCATCAAGCGTCTCTTTGACAAAACCGTCCGCCGTACCGCTTGTAAGTATGAGAAGTTTACCTCCTTTTAAGTTATCAAATTGAGGTTTTAAAAATTTTTCCCAGTTAAATTGGGCTATTTTTTCGACTCTTTCAAGCTGGTCGTATCCTTGAGCGAGTCGTCCGGCTCTCGGTACAGCCGCCCATCTGGATATCTCTCTTTTAAACTTATTTCTTTCAGTTTTATGATAATTCGTTTCGCTATCCATTTGGATAATCTCTCTAGCATGAGAGACTCTCATCACGGGTCTAAGCATAACGGTAGTCTCAAAAAGTTCCGATATTTCAACGCCTAACTTTACGAAGTCGTAAGCGTCTTGGGGAGTGGACGGGTCAAGCACGGGGATACGGGCGAACTTTGCAAAAACTCTACTATCTTGCTCAGTTTGGGATGAGTGAAATCCGGGGTCATCCGCACACACTAACAGCATCGCGCCTTTGTTGCCTATGTAGCTAGCGCTCATCAAAGCGTCACTTGCCACATTTAAGCCCACCTGTTTCATGGTAGCGCAACTTCTTTGTCCGCTTATAGCTCCGGCGTAAGCTACCTCAAAACCCACTTTTTCGTTTGTCGCCCATTCGGCGTATATATCCAAATCCAAATCATTTTTTATCTTTTGTACCGTTTTTAGTATCTCGCTTGAGGGAGTTCCCGGATAGCCCGATACCATTTGTATATTGGCATGAACGATTCCCCATGCGATGGCTTCGTTTCCCATTAGTGTTTGTTTCATATTTTCTCCGTTTAAAAATATTTCATTGATTATAACGGTAAAAAATTTAAAACTTTGTAAAACGGTACTAAAAAATGTTTTTGATTGAAAATTGTGTAAATTTTTCACATAATTTAAATAATTATGCAAAAATTAAAAAAGTTTTATAAAATATCATGATGATTAAGTTTTACTTGAGTATAATTATCTAACTTTTTGTACTTAAAAAAAAGGAGTATATATGAAAAGTATTGTGAAGTATTTAACACTGCTGTGTGTTTCGTTGATGCTAAGCGTATCTTTGCAAGCAAACAACGATACTATAAAGATAGGTGCGATTGTGGCTTCTACGGGTCCCGCGTCTTTTATAGGTAGCCCCGAGCTTAAAACTTTGAAACTCTATGTCAAAAAGATAAACGATGAAGGCGGAGTTTTGGGTAAAAAGTTGGAGTTGGTATATTATGATACCGGCGCAAATCCTAAAAAAGCGGTAACATTTGCCAAAAGACTTA
>JAADDL010000053.1 GCA_013153915.1 Campylobacterota bacterium | reverse complement strand
AAGAGTTTCTTGATGAAATAGGTTCAAACGAAGGCGTAAAGATAAAAGCAAAAAGACATAAAGTCGAGCTTGATTATCTACCGGATGAGTATGGTTTAGAGTAAGAGTAGGCTTGGAGGATTTTCCTCCAAGCTTCATTAGACTTACTGCACTCTTACATCGTAAATAGCTTTCAACAGTGTTTCAAACGCATGTTCGCTATAGTGTTCTACCTGCTCAATATCTTCAAGCACTTTATTTAGATTTTTGTTTTCAAAATATGCATCCAATGCTTTCTTGAGTAATCTATGCACCTGCTTATGTTCATGATCAACAGCACTCAACACCTGTTTGTTTGATGAAAGTAAGCTTTTAACCTCTTCATTGAACCATTTACCAAATCTACAAGAGTTTTCATCCATCACTTCAGTTCTTTCATTATTTAAAATAGACTTATAAGTTTGAAGTTTTAGTTTTATATGGTCAATTTTACCGTTGCTTATATTTATCTCTCTAGTTATATTTGTAGTTAGATTTTTTATACCTTGAGAATTTTCTTTCGCTTTATCCGCACTCTCTTTAAAATCTTCCAAAACTTCCGTGCCTTTTTGTGCCTCCTCTTTAAAAGTTTCGGTAGCACCGACTATCGTAGAGGTACTTTGCTTTAGAGTGCTTATATTTATCTCGACCTCTTGAGTCGCCTTTTGCGTTCTCTCCGCCAGCTTTCTAACTTCATCGGCAACTACGGCAAAGCCTCTACCATGTTCGCCTGCCCTTGCGGCTTCTATGGCGGCGTTTAGAGCGAGCAAGTTTGTTTGGTCGCTTATATCTTTGATGAGATTTATAATATCGGATATAGAATTGACATGTTCGCTTAACGCTACCGAGTCGTTTTGAAGATCGGAGGTTATCTGCTCTATAGTTTGCATAGAGTTGACGACTATATCGGTTTTTTCTTCGATTTCATCCATAGCTACACTATTTTCTTCGTTTAATTCGTTAGTTTTTTCTAACATTAACAGATTTTCTTCTATCGTATCTTGCAAAAATCTAACACCGCTATCGTAGCTTTTTATCAATATATCAAGCATTTTGATTTTGGCGGCCTCTTCACTATCCGTATCAGTCCCTTGACTACTCGCGTTTTCCAACATAGCCACTCTATTTTTATACTCACTCAACTCTCTTTTTAGCGACTCATTTTCATCTTGCAGTTTGGCAACTTCATCCTCCAGCGATACGCTATCTCTCTTTTTTGAAAACATACTTCATCCTTTTTGGCAATTTTACTTATAAAACAATATCGACCAAAAAGATTATTAATTGAATATAAAAATATTTTTTTATTGTGAGCATAACCAGCTTATAATACAAACATCAAAAAGTTAAAAAAGAAGTAATTTCGTCAAAATATCTATCAAGCCCTTTAAAGCGATGGTTGCCACCCTCTTCTACGACCATTTTAGCACCCTTGTAAAAGTCCAAAGCCACCTTATAATCCAACACATCATCACCCATTTGTAAAAAGAGAAAATAGTTATCGGGGTTCGGTTTTTGCACTTTAAATTCCGCCAACCTCTCAAGATGTTTCTCTTTCCATTCAAACTCTTCGCCGTTTGTTTTACTATTTATACCTAGATATTTTCTAGTCGTCTCGTAAGGCTTAACGGAAGGATTTATAAGGACCGCTTTTAAGCCGTACTTTTCGGATAGGTAAGTGGCGTAGTATCCCCCTAACGAACTAGCTATGATACCTTTTATATCGTTTTCCTCTATAACTTTTTCAAGATAGGCTATAGCTTTTCTAGGCTGTACGGGATGGTCTGCGATAATAAGCTTCTCTTTAAAATGCCCCTTTAAAAGTCCCGCTTTATACGATCTATTGGTAGTCCTAAATCCATGTATATATAAAATCAAACAATCCCCTTTTGTAAATAAAAGGTGGGATTATACCAAAAAAATCGTTTAAATCAAACCGCTTCATCCTTTTTAGATTTTATTCTTCTTATGACTTCATCGGCAACCATATCTTGAATACCTTTATCAAGATGGCTAAAAAAACCGACACACGAGCAATTCATTTCGCCAAGCACATAGGTATCTTTTCCGTTCTCGTCGGTATCAAGCATAAAATCCCCCGTCCAGATGATAGGTGCGTCTTTTATCTTTCCGAGTTTTTCGGAGATCATAGGAATCGAACCGACAAACATATCTACCAACTCTTTATATTCGCTTGGGTCATAATATGTATATTTCGCTCCGCTTGCTATCGTAGCGGAAAACGCATCCTCTTTTTGAGCCGGTTTTTTATGTACCACAAAGATAGGTTTATCTGCTACCATAAGTATCCTTATCTCACCCTCTACAATCCTCGGCATAAATCTCATATCGACGATCATACCGTTATCACCCTCTACATACTGTTTGCAAAACTCCATAAATTCACCCAAAGTATGATACTCTACATGGTTGTCCAAAGCTTCGGTACACTTTATCTTTGTATCAAGAGGAAGAGCATCGTTTGAACGGTTTTTTACTCTTTCATCCACCACTTCCACTCTCCATATACCGTTGCCCGTTGAGCCTCTGTTTTGCTTTAAGACCCTAGTGCCTTTAGATAAGCTTTTAGGGAAAGTTTTTGCAAACTCGTCATAGTCATAATAAGCATATGTATCTTTTGGAACGAGCGGAGTGCCAGCAAGTTTCGCCAAAGCGTCTTTAGCTCCAAATCTCATCATTGTATCGGGATGGGTCATCACTAAAACCCCGTTGTCGTAAAGTCGCCTTAAGGTATCAAACAGTACGGCTTCTCCGTTTGGTAGATTGCCGGGATTTATCCTTACGATAACCGCGTCGGATTTTTGGGAGATATACTTAAATACCTCATCCTTCCACTCATCTCTAAAGTATATCACTTCAGAGTCAAAACCCTTAGCTTTTAAAGCATTTACTATCGGCATAGTATCTCTTCTATGTCCGTCTATCCACTTATCTTTACCGCCCTCGGCCTCCAAGACAACCACATGCTTTTTCACCTTATCTCCTTAAAGTATAAATCTAATAAAAAGATAGCATGTTATAGCTTATAAAAAAGCTCTTTTATAAAGAATTTTTTACTTTTATGTATATTTGTCAAGAACCCGTAAAAGAGTTCTTGACAAATTCTTGACAAATTATGCGTGCTGTTTTTTTGATAAAGCTTTGTATTGATGTAAAAAGTTATACATCGTAGGTAGATATATAAGGTTTAGTATCGTTCCCCAAAGAAGTCCAAACCCTAGTGTCACCGCCATAGGCTGGAATGTTGCGGCTTGTCCTGAAGCGAAAAATATCAAAGATGTAAGCCCTAGTATCGTAGTAACGGAAGTTAGTATGATAGGTCTAAATCTTTTTGCCGCCAAAGGAAATATCTCTTCGGGTGTTTTAGCAGTTTTTATAGTAGCCATCATGATAATACCGTCATTGACGATAACTCCGGCAAGTCCTAGTGCTCCTATCAGCGAAGGCAAGGATAGATTGAGCCCCATGATAGAGTGCCCTATGAAAACTCCTAAAAATGAAAACGGTATAACCGACATGATGATAAGCGTCTCCCTTATGGAGTTAAACATATAAAGGATTGAGATAAATATCAAAGTGATAGCTAAAGCCGAAGCGAGCAACATACTAGACCTTAAACTTCTTTTTTGCTCCGCCTCTCCTCTTAGTTTAAATCTCAAACCCTCTTTTTTTAACTTTTCCAAGACGGGTCTTATCTTTTTCATAGCTTCGCCCGAAGTAGTGATTTTCGGATTGACATTTGCAAAAACATAAAATGTGGTCTCTCCATCATCTTTGATAAGCCTCTCTAGAGATTTTACCTTCTCAAAAGTACAAATATCTTTCAAAGGCACCATCGAACCGTCTTTTAGAGGGATTTTGATGCTCTCAAAGTTGCTTAAGTTATCTTTGTTGATGGATTGGGTTTTTATATCAAGGAGTTTGTTGCTGTCAAATA
>JAADDL010000093.1 GCA_013153915.1 Campylobacterota bacterium | reverse complement strand
GGTATCAACTACACAGATGTCGTTATGGCGGCTTTTGTACCGGCTTTTACAAGCTACTTTGCACTTTTTTATATCGTGCATCTTGAAGCTAAAAAGTTAGGTATCAAAGGTGAAGACCCAAGCAAACTTCAAAGAGTTTTTCCTATCTTTATAAGAGGTTTACACTATATCATTCCGATATTCTTTTTGATATACACCCTTATCATACTTAGACAATCAGCCCAAGCGGCAGCTTTTAGTGCTATTGAGTTTATGATGCTTATAATGGTATTTCAAAAACCTTTTGCAGCCATCATAAATAAGCAAAAATTGACAAAAGAGATTCTTCTTTCCGGTTTTGTCGATATAGCACACGGTATGGTAAACGGAGCTAAAAATATGGTACCTATCGCTATAGCTACGGCTGTTGCAGGTATCGTTGTAGGATCTGTTACGCTTACCGGTATAGGACTTATACTTGCCGATGTTATTGACCAGCTATCAGGCGGATATATACTTGCTGTTCTTGGAATGACGGCCGTCGTATCTTTGATACTCGGTATGGGACTTCCAACTACCGCAAATTATATCGTTATGGCGGCTTTGACGGCTCCGGTTATTATGCAACTTGCAAACGATAACGGATATATCATCCCCGCTATCGCTGCTCATATGTTTGTCTTTTACTTTGGTATTTTGGCTGACGATACACCACCGGTCGGTATGGCGGCTTATGCGGCTGCGGGTATTGCAAAGAGCGATCCTATCAAAACGGGACTTCAAGGCTTTATGTATGACATAAGAACGGCCATATTGCCGTTTATGTTCTTTTTCAATAATAAACTTTTATTGATCGAAAGCGTAGATCCTAATGATCCAAATGATGTGGCGGGATGGGTTTGGATAACCAATCCTTTAGAGATAGCTAGCATATTCATATTTGCCGTTATGGGAATGTTTGCCTTTACTTCAGCAGTTCAAGGATTTTTCTTGACAAAAGTAAATATCCTAGAGAGGATATTATTTTTGATCATAGTTCCTTTCGCATTCTTGCCGGATCTTATGGCTAAACACTTAGATCTAGGCTCCCACTATGTTTCTTGGGCTATTGCTTCCGGTATATATGTACTTATATACCTTATGCAAAAAGCAAGGATAAAAAAACATGGAAAGTATGTAGCTACAAAGGTAGGCTTCAAACACTAAAATCAGCGAGGAATCGTATAAAAAACGGTTCCTCCTATATCTCTTTTTTGAACTTTTTCTTCTTTTAACAAATCTTCTAATACTTTTTTTGATTTTGCACTAAAAAAGTGCTCTATATCAAAACCGCTTTGAGGGCGATGAGATATAAGCTCCACCAACTCATCTTTTGTAAAATCCACCTTTTTTAAAGGGGTATTTTTTCTTATCAAAGAGATATTTAAACCCTTAAAAAGTTTTGCTAACTCCTCAAGATTCTCCTCTTTGACCGGTTTTACATCATACGCAGGAGGTCTATCTATCGTCCCCAAGTCAACTCTATCGGGCTTTAACCTCTGTAAAATATCGGCTATCTTTTGCATCTCTTCTATATTGTCGTTTATACCTTTTACAAGTAAAACCTCGACTACTAGAGTATTTTTAAAAACTTTACCAAACTCCATCAAACACTCTATGATATTATCTAAGTCTATCTCTTTTAGAGGTCTATCAATACGCTTAAAACACCTTTTTGTAGCACAATCTAAAGATAATTTGACTATATCCATCTTGCTAAGAGTATCTTGGATGCTTTTATCACATATAGTAGATGAGTTGGATAAGATAAGAAGTTTCTTATCCCCTTTTATCTTGTTTAGCCCGTCCACCAACTCATCAAGCTCGCTATATAAAGTAGGCTCTCCGTTTGAAGTAATAGTAATGACTTTTATATTTGGAAATTTCTTTAAAGCCGTCTTTACCTCATCTATCACATCTTGCGCTTTTGGAGGATTTGGGATACTTTTTACGGGCTTTGCACCTTTTAACTCGCAATAAACGCAATCAAAATTGCAAGATTTCTCCTTGGGACTCAAATCAATACCCAAAGAGAGTCCGAATCTCCTTGAGTTTACAGGACCGAAAACATAACCCATTATCTTTTTGTTACCTCTTTTGCCAAGGAGATGAAGTATTTGGCATTTTCTACGGGCACATCGGGAAGTATCCCGTGTCCGAGGTTAAATATGTGTCTTTTGTTTTGCATAATGGAGCTTATCTTTTCAACAGCCTCTTTGGTGGCAACTTTAGAGTAGAGGCGACAAGGCTCCATATTGCCCTGTAACACATACTTGGCTCCAAGTTTTTCTTTTGCCAACTCCATAGGAGTACCCCAATCAACACCAAAAACATCAAAATCTCCGTCAATATCGTCAAGATAGGCGCCTATGCCTTTTGGAAAAACGATGATAGGAGTATTTGGAAACTCTTTTTTGATATAACTTACTATATCTTTTATATATCTCCAGCTAAATTCAAAATAGGCATCTTTCTCTAGTGCCGCCGCCCATGAGTCAAATATTTGCACCACATCGACTCCCGCTCTTATCTGGTTGGCAAGATAGTGCTTAACGACTTCGCTCACCTTTTTCAAGACTTCATGTAAAAACTGAGGGTTGCTATATAGCATCTTTTTAACGACACTGTATGTTTTCGTACCTTGACCCTCTATCATATATGTAGCCAAAGTCCAAGGAGCACCCGTAAAACCTATGAGCGCCTTATCTTTATCCAATTTTTCTCTTGTTAACTTTATAGTTTCATAAACATAATCCAACTTATCCGCAGCCTCTTTCCCACCTATAAGTTTATCTAAATCTTTTTTTTCTCTTATAGGCTTTTCAAAAACGGGACCTTCCCCTTTTACAAAATCAAGCTCCATTCCCATTTCATTAGGTACTACCAAAATATCACTAAATATGATAGCCGCATCAACACCCACTATATCGACGGGTTGCAGAGTCACTTCGCTTGCAAGTTTCGGAGAGTGGCAAAGATTTAAAAAATTCCCCGCCTTTTTTCTCACCTCCATATACTCAGGCAGATACCTACCCGCTTGTCTCATCATCCATACGGGAGTATAAGGTGTCTCTTTACCAAAGCAAGCATCAACAAATATCATATCTTTCCTTTAATGTTTTGAATTTTTATGCAAAAAGTATAGTCCAAGAGCTAAAAATAGGATTGAAAGAGCAAAATATAGCATCTCTAAAGCCCCATTGTAGTGGGTATGTAAAACTTTTTGAAAAAAGCTTACTATTAAAACCATCACTATAACTTTGGCTATCTTGTCTTTTAACTGGTCTAAATCATGTATCTCAAGTATCCTCTGCGTCTTTCCGTCCCCACTGGCTTCATCTATCTCGCTGATAAAGAGTTCATAGATACCGAATGAAAATATAAACAGCACAACGGCAATAAGGTATAAATCAACCGCCCCTATGATAGTGGATACCAGATTTTCATGCAAATTTTCAGGATGAGAGTGAGAAAAAAGAGCCTTTATAGTAAAAACGGATATACCGTATATATCCAAACTTGCGATAATAAATAATACAACGGCACCGAGCAATCCAAACACCACGGCAAGGATAATGATAAATCTACTCCTCCATATGGCTCCCTCAAAAATTCTCTCAAACAAAATCACTCTCCAACTCTATCCATTTTTGAGCTATTCTGACCGCATTCGTAGCCGCTCCAACTCTAAGTTGATCGGCAACATTGAAAAAGTGCAAAACATTGCTCTTAAATATATCTTTTCTTATTCTACCCACATATGTTATATCGGTATCGGTAGCAATGATCGGCATAGGATATATCCCATTTTCCAAATCATCCATAACTTCAACATTTTCAAAATTATTCAATACCGCCCTCACAGCATCCACATCAACATCTACACCCTCTTCGAATGTTACGCTAATGGACTCACTATGACTTCTAAGCACGGGAACTCTTACGCAGGTTGCGGCAACCTCTATCTTTTTATTGAGTATCTTTTGAGACTCATTTACCATCTTCATCTCTTCTCTTGTAAAACCGTTAGGCTGA
>JAADDL010000037.1 GCA_013153915.1 Campylobacterota bacterium | reverse complement strand
AATAAAAACAACAAAAAGCAAAACAAAAATAGTAAACAAAATAAAAAAAGCGGTAAAAATAACCAAAAAGACAAAAATAAACAGAATAAAAGTGATAAACAAAATAAAGGAAAGGACGGTAAAAAGAACCAAAACAATTCGCAACGAAAACAAGATAAAAACGGTGATAAAAATCGTCAAAAACAAAATAAAAACGGAGATAAAGATAAGCAAAACAAAGATAAAAAACAGCAAAAACAGCAAAAACAGAAGAAGCAAAACGGGGGAGAAAAAAAGAAAAAAGAGTCCAAAAAAGATAAACAAAAAAGCCAAGCAAGCGCGGTAGCCGTAAATAAAAAATTTATGAGTGACGCCGAAGAGAAGAAGTGGACTAGAATGATGATGGATAAAAAGTCAAAAACATTGCCGCTAATGATAAATACCAAAGTAAGAAAATTAGAAAATAACGGCAATGAGTGGTAAATAAAGGAGAAAATTAATGAAAAAATTTTTAATATCGATATGTTTGATTTCCGTATCTCTATTTGCGACGGTGGAAGCAACGGTCGATAAAACCGAAGTGGTAAGAGGAGATGAGGTAACTTTAAATTTAAAAGCAAGCGGGGAGGATATACAATTTCCCCCAATAAACGATATAGCCGGTTATCCCATAGAGTCGTCGGGACAATCTCAAAGCATTATTAGTATAAACGGTAAAACGACAAAGACATTAACCAATAGCTATACTTTTACTCCGCTAAAAAGTATCACTATACCGTCGTATAAAATAGAAGTGGACGGCAAGATAGAAGAGACCGAACCGATAGATATAAAAGTGGTATCCGCTTCGGCTACAACGGGAGATCCATCTTTTTCTTTAAAGATGATAGTCAACAAAGATGAAGCGTATGTGGGCGAACCGGTCACCCTTAAGATAGTTTTTAAGCAAAAAAGAACCGAAAGAGTGGAGGGATTGAGGTTTGAAGAACCGAAATTTTCCGGATTTTGGGTGAAAACGGACGGAAAAGACAGAAAGCAAGTCGTTGGGGACTATATAGTCCACAATTTGACATATGTTTTGATACCTCAACAAGCAGGAGAGTATAAGATACCGCCGGCAAAAGTGGCTATCGCCAAGATGGCTCATATGAGAGACGCTTTTTCTTTTATGATACAAAGTTTAAGGTGGAAAAATATATACTCAAACGAGTTGAATATAAAAGTAAAACCGTTGCCGGGAGGTGTGAATGTTTACGGAAAATTCGATATCACGGCTTCGGTTGATAAGACAACGGTCAATGCGAATGAACCGGTCAATTTAACGCTATCGTTAAGCGGTAGCGGAAATATTGATGATATCAACGACTTTTCTTTAAAGATTGACGGTGCGACGGTATTTGCAAATAAAGCAAAAAGAAATACATATCTTGAAAACGGAGAATACAAAGGCAGATTGGTGCAAAAATTTGCCATAGTCTCGGATAAGAGTTATACTATACCTCCTATCAAGTTTACATATTTCGATAGAGATAGCAACACTATAAAGACTATACAAACAAAGCCTATTCAAATAGAGGTAAAAGGTGGCGTAAAAACGGGAGCCGTCTCTCACAATCTCGTACAAAGTTCCAAATCCGATACGACTCAAGAGAGTCAAAAAGAGATAAAAACAATCTATAAAGAGAAAAATCCTTTGCAAAAATGGATATATTTGGCAGTCGGTATATTTTTAGGATTTTTGCTTGCTTCGCTTCCTAGGTTGATTAGATTTAGAGCCCCGAAAGAGGACAAAGAGTATCCTATAGTCTATCGCATAAAGCGTGCCAAGAACGATAAGGAGCTTTTGAAGTTACTGCTTTCTTTGGAGGGTAAACACCCCAAGATAAAAGAGATTATCAACCTCTTGGAGGAAAATATTTATATGGGTAAGAGCCACAAAATAGACAAAAAAAGAGTTGCCAAAGATATACAACTTTGGCTTACTCAAGACGAGGAAGACGAGGACTTGTGAAAATAGGGCGAAGATAAAGAGTCTTGCTTTTTATCTTTGCTCAAGTAAGATGTTTACTATCTTTTTGGCTCCGTCTTGATTGATTATCGAGCTTAGAGATTGGCTCATTTTGTTTATATCGGCTGTTTTGATGATATGCAAGATATTCTCTTTTGTAGCCTCTTTTTCTCTAACTACAAAAGAGAGTTTTTTTGTTTCAAGAAATTTTGCGTTATAGTATTGGTGGTCTCCCGCCGCATAGGGGTAAGGGATAAATACAGCCGGAAGTTTTGAAGCGCAAAGTTCCCATAGAGTGCTTGCCCCGCTTCTGCTAACGGCAAGGTCGGCTCTATTTAGGATTGAGGGCATATCCTCTATAAAACCGTAAAGTTCGACTTGAAGATTGTTTTTGGTGTAAAATTCCTTCATTTTGTTATATGATTTTTTCCCGCATTGATGTATGACGGATATATTGTTTTGCAATAGTTCGGAAGATAACTCTTTTGCCAATTCGTTTATGAAGTTTGCCCCTTGGCTACCTCCTAAAAATATAATCGTTTTTAACTCTCTTCTAACTCTTGACATATTAAAAAACTCTTTTGCGACGGGATAGTCCTTTACTTTAGAGTTTTTAATATAGGAGCTAAATATCTCTTTTGCATAAGGTTTTAATTTTTGATTTAGAGTTCCCATTTTGGCGTTTTGTTCATGGATATATAGCTCTTTTTTAAACATAATTGCCGCAAAAGATGCCGCCGCCGCAGAGTATCCTCCGACGGAAAGAACTTTTTTAGTATTGTGTTTTTTGAAAATCTTATAGCAAAAAAGAGAGTATTTCAAGATATTTAAAAGAGATGCTATCTTTTTGATGCGGCTTTTATTGACGACACCTTTCGTGTCAAAAAAATATTTTGCTTCAAAGCCGTCGTCATATTCAAACCACTCTTTGTCTTGTCCGTTGCTTGAGCCTATAAAAACGGGCTTAACTCCTTGCTCGTTTAGTTCCTCTTTAATGCTTCTTACTATGCTAAGATGACCTCCTGTGCCTCCTCCGGTTAAGACAATCATTTCCAATTTGCCTTTTTGCTTATCATTAGCACCATACCTATACCGATACTCGTTGCAAGCATAGAGCTACCGCCGTAGCTTAAAAACGGTACGGCTATACCCTTTATGGGGATTATGGATGTGATACCGTAAGCGTTGATAAGAAATGAGAAGGTTATCAAAAGCCCCATTCCCAGTGAAAAGAGATAGTAAACTTTATTGTCGCTTCTATTTGCTATTTTAAATATCCTAAATACAACGGCGGTAAATAGTAGTGTAACGAGTATAACCCCTATAGCTCCTATCTCTTCGGCCATTCCCGCCAAAACAAAATCGGTATGCACTTCGCTTAAAAAGCCGAGTTTAAAAGTACCGCTTCCGATACCCGTTCCAAAAAGCCCTCCATGTTTTATGGCGTTTAAAGAGTGTGATATCTGATACGGTTCGGGAGCGTCTTTGACTCTAAGTATCTTTGCCACGCTATCGGGCAACATAGAAAGCACCATGTTTTGTATGGTTGCCCACCAAGTCTTAATCCTTACTATCCTGTGGGCAGAGGTTAGTATGGCTCCGGTAGCGACTGCGATAGCACCGAGGATGGTCAAGATGAAGAGTTTTGCGCTAGTGCCGGCAAAAAAAGCCATCAATGCCAAAGTTAATGCCAGTACGACCACTTGTCCCAAATCGTTTTGTAAAATGGCGATAAGATATACCGCTATCAAAAATACTCCCACATACGGAAGGATGAGTTTAAACTCCTCTTTAAGACTCTTTTTTCTCTCGTCAAGTTTTCTGGCGAAACTCCAAGCCAAAAAGTAGACAAACCCTATCTTGAAAAACTCTACCGGAGAGATTGAAAAACCCGGAAGTCTTATCCATCTTTTTGCGCCACCTGCTTCTGTCACATAGTTTGCCGGCAAAAACTGCATAGCGCTCATAAGTATCAACGATATGAAAAATATACTAAACCCTATCTTGTTTAGATATTTATCGGGGTCAAGTCTTGATAGGCTCCACATTACCAAAATAGAGAGAATTCCTACGAAAAACTCTCTTACAA
>JAADDL010000108.1 GCA_013153915.1 Campylobacterota bacterium | reverse complement strand
GAAGAATTTGAAAAAATATTTGCAAAAAATAGAGAAAAATTAGATGAATTTTTAAAAGTAGGAAACGATAAACTCTCCGACTATAGAGAGAAAGTTAGTCAAGACAATTTTGATTAACGGTTAAAGATTATTTTATAGCTATTGTTTTCATATAAATATCTAATCAAAAAACAACTCGATTTTTTCTATCAACTCTTGAGGGTCGTTAATCTTGTTTACCTTATCTCTAAAGTTTGAAGCGTTTGGAAAACTTTTGGAGTATAAGTGTAGATGTTTTCTAAAAAGTGCCACTCCTCTGTCGCCGTAAAATTCACGCATATAGTAAAAGTGTTTCAAAACGATATCTTTTATCTTCTCTTTTTTTACAAATTCCAATGAATTTTTGATTTGGTAAAATATCCAAGGATTGCCTATGGCTCCTCTACCTATCATAACGGCGTCGGCGTCGGTTATCTTTTTGACTTTTTTATAAGTAGATAGATTTATGATATCTCCGTTGGCTATAACGGGAATATTCGCAAAGCTTTTAGCCTCTTTTATAGACTCATAGTCTATCTTGTCGCTTTTATATCCGTCGCTTCTGGTTCTTCCATGTAGCGTAACGAAATCAGCCCCGCTATCTTCACAAACTTTTACAATCTCTTTGGGAATTTTTCTATCAAATCCAAGCCTCGATTTTACCGAAGTGTATCTTTTGGTGGAGTGTTTTTTGATAGTCTCTATCAGCCTAGCCATCTTTGGCAAATCTTTAAGAAGCGCGCTTCCCGACCCATGCTTTACGACTTTTGGAGCGGGACATCCGCAATTTAGATCTATGCCGTCTATGCCGTCCATTTCATTAAGTTTTAAAACCGCTTTTTTTATGATTTCTTCGTTATTGCCTGCGATTTGAACGATATAAGGAGTTTCGTTGGGAGATTTTTCCAACATTTTTAAAGTTTTTTTCGAGTCATACACAAGAGCGTTGGAGCTAATCATCTCGCTAACGGTCACATCAGCTCCGAAATCTTTAACCAATGCCCTAAAAGGCAGGTCGGTATAACCTGCCAGCGGGGCCAAAAAGAGCAGATCTTCTTTTTGAAAATCAATCATACATCAAAAAATATATCGATATCGAAATTTTTCCCGTTATCTCTTAAAAAGAGGAAGTATTTAAACTTTTCAAGTTCGTTTTTGGCGCTACTTTCTAAAATCTCTCTTGCTTTATCTATCATTTGGTACTCAAATAGGATATATAAATAAGCTTGCATAGCCGCGTCTTTTTCCGTTGAGAGTTTTTCGTATAGCGATATAAGCGTTTCGGGATTTAGGAATTGTTTTAGTTTTTTAGCCAGTTTGACATACTCCGTCTTTGAGTAGTCAAAACTCTTAATCAACTCATAAAGTTCATCGTTTTCTATGCTAAAGAAATCATCGGGGTCTATTATCCTATCCAACAACTTTTCAAAAAGAGCTTTATCTATCTTAAAACCTTGTTTTTTGATATTGGAGTAGGTTGTATAAGTAGCGTACACCTCAAACGCTTGTTTGCAAATTTCGTCATCTTTTTTATCGTCTTGACACTCATTTAGTATCTCTTCGGCATATCTTTTATCTTCGGCAAGTTTATTGAGTTTATTTTTTCTAACAAAATAGTTATCTTCCGGAAGTTTGTATTTTTTTAGATTGACACTTTCGCCTTTTTCTATCTTTTTAAGGTCTAAGATGGTGTTTTTTATCTCTTCGTCCTCTATATCGTCAGGGTCTTTAGTGGCGTCAAATCTAAAGTGCTTCAATATTCTTGCCGGCAATTTATACCAAGTAGTTTTGAAATTGCCGTCTTCTTCAAGTCCCAATATTCTACTTTTTGAGAACTTCAAAAAGGTTTTATAATCTTTTTGGAGATTTCTTTGTATAAAGTAACCTTTGATACTATAATACAGCATATGTAAGATGGAGCCTATAGCTATCACTACGGCGGGAAGTATAATCCATAGCGCTACGGGCAGAGTCAAAGGCACTCCAAAAACCGTCAGCGTATATGTACCTCCGTTAAATGTATAAACATATACTCCTACCGCTACTAAAAACAATATTGCAAATATCGCATATCTTTTTATACCCATTACTCACCCTTTCTTGCTATTTATTTTGTTTTTCGATAATTTCTCTACATACTATACAATATTTTGCATGAGGTTTTACTTTGAGTCTTTGAAAAGAGATATTTTCCTCACACATTTCACATATACCGTATCGTCCCTCTTTTATCTTGTTTTTTGCGTACTCTATCTCTTTTAACTCTATCGCTTGCTGTTTACTAATGGCGTGCTTTGTCAATTTGTCGGAATTGACCGATGCATGGTCGGCATCGTCTGATAGCTGAGTTTTTTGCAACTCTTGCATATCTTTTAGCGTGTTGTTTATATTTTTTTGGATTTGTTCTTTTCTCTCATCCAACAAATTTTCAAAAAATTTCAAATCACTTTTTTTCACTAACCGCTCCTATCTAAAAAATTAAAAATTAAAAATTAATCCCTAATTCTTAACTCTTAATTTATTTGTGATAAGGGTGTTTATTTACGATGCTTAGCGCCCTGTAAATTTGCTCAAAGAGCATAATCTTGGCTATCTTGTGCGAAGTCGTCATTTTACTAAGTGACAACAACATATTCCCTTTTTTTAAAAACTCCTCATCAAATCCGTAAGCTCCTCCTATAAAAAAATTGATACTGTACTCTCTTTCAAATATAGAGCTAAACTCATAGCTATCAAGCTGTTTACCCCTTTCATGCAGTATTATATTGTACGAGCCCAAATGTTTAGTAAGCTCATCGGTATAACTGCTTTTTGCCGACTTTTCTCCTTGTTTTTGCGAAGCGGCTATCTTTTTATTGAAAATCTCTTTGTTTTCTATCTTAGAAAAACCGCTTATCATCTTTTTGTAACTTTTGACTATATTGTGATAGTCATCTTTACTCTCTTTTCCTATCGAAATAACTTTGATATTATGCAATATCTTTTTTATCCTTATTAAAAAATGTTAAAAAATCCGATATGGTCTTTTTTAGCTCATTTCTTTGAACTATCATATCTATTAGTCCATGTTCAAGTAAAAATTCCGATCTTTGAAACCCCTCGGGCAAATCCGCTCCGATAGTTTGTTTTATAACCCTTTGACCCGCAAATCCAATCAATGCGCCCGGTTCCGCCATGATAATATCGCCTAACCATGCGAAAGAAGCGCTGACTCCTCCCATCGTAGGATCCGTTAAAACGGATATATACGCCAATCCCGCTTCGTCAAGTTTCGCTAAAGCCGCTGCGGTTTTTGACATTTGAAGCAGAGAAAAAGTGCTCTCTTGCATTCTCGCTCCTCCGCTTGCGCTTACTATAACCAAAGGGGTGTTTTTCTCGATGGCTCGATTTACCGCTCTTACTATCTTTTCGCCCTCAACGGAGCCTAAACTTCCGCCCATAAAAGAGAAGTCAAATACCACGAGTTGGGTATCTATACCGTTTATCTTGCACTCTCCGCTGATAGCCGATGACTTTCTTCCCGTTTTTGAAAAATTCTCTTCAACCCGTTTTTTATAAGATTTTTTATCAACAAAACTCAAAGGATCGTTTGGCTCCAAATCGGTATCAAACTCAACAAATGTGCCTTCATCGGCCAATATCTTTATCCTTTTGTCTGCCGAAATTCTCATGTGAAAATTACATTTAGGGCATACGTTTAAAAGATTTTCAACCTCTTTGTAGTACATAAGAGAGTTACATGATTTACACTTTACCCAATGGCTGGGAGTTTCGTTGTTTGTGGGTTGCTGTTTTCTCATTTTACTAAAAATATTGCCGAAATTCATTTTACACCTTCTCTAATCTTTACTAGTTTTGAAAAAATCTCCTTATCTTTGGAGACTATCAAAAAATCATCCTCTTTATGCATAAACAAGTCTTCACACATATAAAGACCGGCACAAACATCGTATTCTCTAATCTTTCCTTCAAATACGACAAATCGAACGCTATGGGCATAAGCTAACGAAAGCGCTAGTGCGCCCGGACTTCTGTATTTGATATTTTGAGCGTTTACTTCGCATACAAATCTATCTGAAGCGTAAGCCCTTTCGTAAACGCCTATTGTAGCATAATTATTTATTATAATTTCTGAAAAATCAAGTTTTTTAATGTTTGCAAATCTAAACCCCTTTTTATCTTTGACAAAGATATCACCGTTTGCAAAGTTGACTATCACGGCGTCGGTGACTCTATCTTTTCTTTTTCTAGCTACCGAGCTACCGTAGTACGGAAGTCCCGAAGCGATGTTTTCGCTACCGTCGATAGGGTCTATGACGATTTCGTCTTCGGCTTCACCGTATATGCCGCACTCTTCGGAGATGATTTTACCGAATCTCGATAGATGTTTTATAAATATCTTTTCGGATTCGATATCGACCGCTTTACTCACATCTCCTCCGGCTCCGATTTTCACCTCTTCAAAGATTCCGCTTCTTTTTTCTTGCAACATAGCAAGCACTTCTATATTGGCTTTGATAGCGAAATCTATGAAGTCCACTTTACAATCCTAAAGACTTTATGATGTTGTGAGCCGCCTCTTTTCCGTCATTTGCCGCTCTAACAACCAAATCGGCTCCTCTATAGCAGTCGCCTCCGCTATAGATACCTTTTTTACTCGTCTCATAGTTTTTATCTACGATGATACCGCCCCACTTATTTACCTCTATGCCGTTTTCGGCTAAAAAGGACGGAGTTTCGGGCTCAAAACCTAAAGAAAATATGATAACGTCCGCTTCAACCCTAAAGTTGCTTCCTTTTAAGACCTCTACTTTTTGCCTACCGGAGCTATCTTTTTCCCCTAATTTCGTCTTTTTCATCTCTATGGCTATCACTTTGCCTTCACTATTTACCACAACCTCTTCGGGAGTAACGTTGAAAACGAAAATTGCCCCTTCGTCATAAGCGTTTTTTATCTCTTTTTTGGAGCCGGGCATATTCGCTCTATCTCTTCTATATAGACATTTTGCGCTTTTAGCACCCTCTCTTATAGCCGTTCTAACGCAATCCATAGCGGTATCTCCACCGCCTATAACGACTACGTTCTTATCTCTTACATCATACCTCTTATCGTACTCTTCGCCGAAAAGTTTCTTTTGTATATTGACAAGAAAATCAAGAGCGAGCATCGTTCCCTCGGCATCTTCGTTTTTTATATTTGCCAGTCTCGGTTTTTGGGCGCCGATACCTATAAATATACCGTCGCAATCTCTAGCAATCTCGGCAAAAGTTATATCTTTTCCGACCTCTTTGTTTAGATGGAGATTTAACCCCGCCTCTTGAAGCCACTCGTATCTTCTTTCTACGACTTTTTTGTTTAGTTTAAAATTCGGTATTCCGTATGTTAAGAGTCCGCCGGGTCTTGAAGCTTTTTCGTACATATCCACTCCCACTCCTGCTCTTAAAAGATATGTAGCTACGCTCATACCCGCCGGTCCCGAACCGATGATAGCTATCTTTTTATTGCTACTCACGCCCGGAAAGTTCGGTTTTAGCCCGTGTTTAAAACCGTTTTCGCTTATAAATGTCTCTATAGCTCCTATCGTAACGGCGCCGAAACCGTCTTGATTTAGCGTACAAGCCCCTTCACAAAGTCTATCATGTGGGCATATTCTTCCCGTTATCTCCGGAAAAGGATTGGTTTCGTTGGAGAGTTTAAACGCCAACTCTTTATCTATGTTGGCTATAGATTTTAACCAAAAAGGTATATAGTTATGCAAAGGACATTTGTTGTGACAGTACGGGTCTCCGCACTGTACGCATCTTTCCGCCTGAGTTGCGGCGTCGTTTGTTTTAAATAGTTCGTATATCTCTTTATAGTCTTTAATCCTCTCGTTCGAACCTCTTCTTATAGGGTCTATTCTTTCTATTTCGGTAAAATTTTGCATATCAATCTCCCTCATCCGGATTTAGTGGGGTTTTAGTCAAATCTTTCGGTCTTACCATCCAAAACTCCCTTACTTCATGTCGATAATTTTCAAGTATATACTTCGCTCTTTCACTTCCGGTTTCATTTATATAATCCCTAAGAAGCTTTTTCAAGAAGTGTTTAGCTTCATCCATTTCGTCGCTATCAATCCTTCTTACTACTACGAGTTCTTGATTTAGCCTATCTATAAAGCCTCTATCCTTATCGTAAACAAAGGCTACGCCTCCGGTCATACCGGCGGCAAAATTGACTCCCGTATTGCCTAGTATCACGGCAACTCCGCCCGTCATATATTCGCAGGCATGGTCCCCGGTACCTTCGACTATAGCCGTAGCCCCGGAGTTTCTTACGCAAAATCTCTCTCCAACGCTACCGACGGCGTAAAACTTACCGCCCGTTGCGCCGTATAGACAAGCGTTTCCGGCGCTTGAGAAGTTATCTCCTTGATTTTTCGGCATGATGATTATCTTTCCGCCGTTCATACCCTTTCCGACATAGTCGTTTCCAAGACCGTCGAGTTTTAGTGTGATGCCGTTTACCAAAAACGCTCCGAAACTCTGCCCCGGCGTACCTTTAAGCTTAAATATGATAGCGTTTTCGTCAAGTCCTTTGTTGCCGTAATATTTCGCTATCTCTCCACTTATCAATACTCCGAAACTTCTATTGATGTTGCTGATATTCTCTTTGATAACTATATGGTTGTTGGGATTTTGAATGGTTGGATATATCTGTTTTAATATCTCTTTTTCAAATAGATTCTTATCTATCGGCTCGTTTCTCTCTTTTTGGCAAATATCTACTCCGTCAACTCTTTTTAAAATGGAGCTAAAGTCGAATTTTTTAGCCAATTCGTTATCTATAACCTTTAAAAGATCGCTTCTGCCGACTATCTCGTCTATAGATCGATATCCCAAGCTTGCCAATATCTCTCTGATATCTTCCGCAAGTAGCGTGAAATAGTTGATAAGTTTTTCGACCGTACCGACAAAATGTTCTCGAAGCATACCGTCTTGAGTAGCGATTCCTGTACTACATTTATTTAGATGACAAATTCTAAGTATTTTACAGCCTAGCACGGCTAAAGCTCCGGTACCAAAAGCATAACTCTCAGCTCCGAGCATCGCGGCTTTGACTATATCAAGACCGGTTTTGAGTCCTCCGTCCGTTTCAAGTCTTACAAACTCTCTTAGATGATTGACCTTCAGAGTGTTATGCGTTTCGCTAAGACCTATCTCCCAAGGATCTCCCGCAAATTTTATGGATGTCAAAGGAGCCGCACCCGTACCGCCGTCGGCACCGCTGATGATAATCTTATCGGCATAACACTTCGCCACACCCGCCGCTATGGTTCCTACATGTGAAGACGAAACTAGTTTTACCGATATGATAGCATCCGGGTTTATCTGCTTTAAGTCAAATATCAACTGCGCCAAATCCTCTATAGAGTAGATATCATGATGAGGAGGAGGAGATATGAGAGTAACTCCCGGCATCGTATATCTAAGACTCGCTATCAAAGGACTTACTTTGTGACCCGGCAACTGTCCTCCTTCACCGGGTTTCGCGCCTTGGGCTAATTTTATCTGTATCTCTTCTGCGCTTCTTAAGTATTCGGGCGTTACGCCGAATCTTCCCGAAGCTATCTGTTTTATCTTGGACCTTTGCGGACTTTTAAGTCTTTCGGGGGTTTCTCCGCCTTCACCCGAGTTTGATTTTCCGCCGATGGTATTCATAGCTTCAGCCAAAGCCTCATGGGCTTCGGGTGAGATGGAACCAAGACTCATAGCCGCAGTCGAAAATCTTTTAAAGATATTCTCTTTAGGCTCCACTTCGTCTATGGAGATAGGCTTTCTATCGCTTTTAAGCTCAAAGAAATCCCTTATCCTTTTTAAACCTCTGTTGGCTACTTTATTTAGATTTTCAAAATCCTCTCGTTTACCCGTCCTTGAAGCTTGATGGATAGCAAATACCACATCGGGTGAAAAACCGTGAAACTCTTCACCTTTAAGATATTTGTAAAATCCTCCCACTTTTATAGGAAATACTCTATTTTTCTCATTTTTAGCATATGTTTCTTTGTGTACCTTTTCTATCCTCTCTTCGATATCTTCATATCCCAAACCCGGTATGATACAAGAGGAGTTTGAAAAACAGTCGTTCACAATCTCTTGAGATAGACCCAAAACATCCATAAGAGCCGAGTTTCTATATGAGGCTATAGTGGATATTCCCATCTTTGACATTATTTTTAAAAGTCCGAGATTGAGTGCGTTTAAAACATTTTTAAATTTTATTTTAGTTTCGTAAGAGGATAACTTTTTGTTTCTACACTCTTCAAGTACCGTAGCAAATAGCAGATACGGATAAATCGCGCTGGCACCGTAAGTGATAAGCGTCGCCATAGAGTGTGAGTCGTACGGCTCAGAAGTTACCGCTACGATAGAGACAAGGTGTCTAACGCCTTCTTCCAAAAGTACTTGATTGACTCTACCTACCGCCATAAGCATTGGAATCGGCTTTAATTTGTCGTTTATACCTCTGTCGCTTAATATCACAATCCTTACTTTATCTTTTTTAACGGCGTCTACGACATCGTATGCCAAATCGTTCAAACTCCCTTTTAGGTTGTCTTCAAAAAGGGTTGAGAATGTTCTATTTTTATAGTACTTGTCGTATCTTGGTTTTTGAGGGTCGCCGAATGAGAGTAAAACATCCATCTTCTCTTGCATAAGTATCGGAGTGATGACTTTCAATCTTTTTGCATGAGCGCTATCTTCTTCAAGAATATTTCTAATCTCTCCAAAGCCGGTATTTAGGCTCATTACGATTCTTTCTCTTATGGAGTCGATAGGAGGATTGGTTACTTGTGCAAATTTTTGTTTAAAGAAATCGCTAAAACATCTTTGCTTATCGCTAAAAGCCGCCAAAGGCGTATCGTCACCCATCGAACCCGTATTTTCTTTACCTTCGTTCATCATAGGAAATATCACCATATCTTTTGCTTCATATGTGATATTGGCTATCTTTTGTTTGGAGGTGATATCGTCAAGTTCATAATCGCTAACATCGCTAAAAGGCAAGTCTATAAACTCTTGGAGATAGACCATATTTGAGTTTAACCATTTTCCGTACGGATTTAAATCTTTTAAATAGTTGTTTATATCGTCGTTTTTTAGCACTTTTCCGTATTTTAAATCGACTCCTATCATTTCACCGCTTTTTAGCTTGCCTCTTTCGATGACATTGTTTTCATCGATATCCAAGATGCCGTATTCGCTTGAGATGATGATACGATTATCTTTCGTGATGATATATTTTGCGGGTCTTAGACCGTTTCTATCAAGGATACAGCCTATATGACGACCGTCGGTCAAGCTAACGGCGGCAGGTCCGTCCCAAGCTTCAAAACAGGTGCTCATATACTCATAAAACGCTCTCATATTGGAGTCCATATACGGTGCGTTTTGCCAAGCTTCGGGTATTAAAACCCTTGCGGCTTTAAAAAAGTCCATACCGTTTGCCAAAAGAAACTCGAATATATGGTCCAAACTAGCACTATCGCTTACTTTATTGTCGGTGATAGGAAAAAGTTTTTTCAACTCTTTATCGGTAAATACCGAGCTTTTCATATATTCGCTTTTTGCCAGCAGATTAAATCTATTGGCGGATATTGAGTTTATCTCTCCGTTGTGAGCTAGTGTCCTAAAAGGTTGCGCGAGTTTCCACTGAGGAAGCGTGTTGGTAGAAAATCTTTGGTGAAAAAGAGCGAATGTTATCTTAAAATCCTTATCGCTAAGGTCGGGATAGAACTCTTTGATGTGAGTCGGCATCACCAAACCCTTATAGGAGAGTGTCTTTTCGGAAAAAGAGCAAACATAAAACTCTTCGTAATCGCTCATTTTTCTCTCTATCTCTCTTCTTGCAAGATATATAAACTTAGAAAATTTTCTTGTAGCCGATATCGAGTTTGGAGTAACGAAAACTTGTACGATTTTCGGCAACGATTTGAGTGCAAATTCTCCGAGTGCGTCCGTATTTATAGGTACATCTCTATAGAAAAGAACTTTTAAATCGTTTTTTGCGAGTATGTCGTCGATGATACTTTTTTGTTTATCGTTTTGCATAAATATCATCGCTACGGCAAACTGTTTAGGCAAGTCGTAGCCAAGTTTATTTGCCACTTTTCTCATAAAAATCTTCGGCATGCTAAACAAAAGTCCGCTTCCGTCTCCACTTTTGCCGTCAGCCGCTACCGCGCCTCTGTGCATCATTCTCTCAAGAGCGGTTACGGCGTCCTCGACATTTCTATGTGTAGCTTTATTGTCGATATTTGCCAATAGTCCAAAACCGCAGTTGTCTTTAAAATTCATATATTCATTCATGCGCAACCTTTCTGCAATATGACCTTTTAGGTATAAAATTTGTTGATTATACCCAATGAATGGTAAAAATTTGATAAAAGTGTTAATCTATGCTAAAATACGGGCATGCAAGGCTATATTATAAACACCGTTAAGGTTAGAGACGAAGATTTGCTCGTTAGTATCTTAAACCAAAAAAGGGTTAAAACACTTTATAGATTTTACGGAGCGAGACACTCTCATATACAGATAGGTTACAAGATAGATTATGAGGCTCACCCGACAAACAAAGAAAATCTTTTTCAACTAAGAAGCGTATCCCATCTGCCTTTTAAGTGGATACTGCAAAGAGATAGATTTTATATTTGGCAACAATTTTTGAAACTTTTATATAGCCACCTAAGAGATGTGGATGAGGTTGGCGGATTTTATTTTGATTTGCTTGAAGACATATCTCGCTATTTGGAAAAAGAAAATCCAAAAAGGGTAATGATAGAGTCATACTCCAAGATATTAGAATACGAAGGAAGGATACACAACGATTTTAACTGCTTTGTGTGCGGTGAAAAGTTGGATAAAAGCGTCTGTTTGGTTAGGTCTTATGTGCCCGCTTGTCAAAAATGCGTAGCAAAAAGAGGATTTCTAAAGAAAAAGGTGGAGCACTTTTTTCGTATGCATAACTCCATCTTATTTGACGCCGATGAAGTCGAAGAGTTGTACGCAACTATGTTAGAAGGGTTTTAACCCTATCTAACATCGGTTTTAATAAACCCTTTGCCGTCACTCGCCCAATCTCTTATAGTCTTAATATCCTCTTTTGTTAGTTTCGCTTCGGGATGTAACCAAGTGTATTGAGGTAGCGGCATAGGTCCCATAACGGTTCTATATATACCTTTTTTTAACTTATCTTGTTTCTCTTTTGAGTAACTATTCCATATGCTGAAGTTCAAAGCTTTTCTACCCTCGACGACATCGTCCACCACACTCCAAGACATAGGAGCTACACTGCTCCACCAAGGCCACTTTGTTTCGTTTGAGTGACAGTCGTAACAAGATCTTTTTAGTATTGATGCGACTTTGGCGGGTGTTTTAATTTCTAATTTTTTATCTACGGGCGGATTTGACTTTTTTTTGTTCGGAATAAATTGAAAGATTATAAAAACTGCTAAGATTATGCCAAAAACTCTTAAAAATGTACCCATCCCTATTCTCCTAATTTTATGATTTTATCGCTACACCACTTTGCCAAGTCCATATCGTGGGTTATTATCAAGATACCCACTCTATCTAAATATTTTATCAAAAGCTTCATGGTGTCAAGTTGCACTATATTGTCAAGCGCACTTGTAGGTTCGTCAGCCAAAATTATATCACTTTTCATTAAAAGCGCCCTTAAAATGCTACATCTTTGTAACTGTCCTCCGCTCAATTTATGGGGCAATTTATCCAAAAGCTCTTTTTTGATATCCAAATCATCCAAGTAGCTCTCTATGCCTTCAACGGAGGCTACATCTTGTATTTGATTTAGTATGGAGTAAGAGGGGTGAAAAGATGAGTACGGATCTTGAAATATTTGAGAAACCTTTTTTACTTTTATAGTGCCTTTTTGAGGCTTCAACTCTTTGCAAATCAGTGAAAAAAGAGTCGTTTTACCTATCCCGCTTTTTCCCACTATGGAGATAATTTCGCCTCTTTTGAGCTTTAGGTTAAAATCTTTAAAAAGCGGTATGTCTTTGTCGTATCCGAAAGTTAAGTTTTCTATCTCTAAAAGATACTCCTCACTCATTTTCTTATTTGACCGTTTCCGTATATCTTATATTTGTATGTGGTTAAATCGTTTATACCCATAGGTCCTCTTGAGTGAAGTTTGCTTGTGCTTATGCCAACTTCGGCGCCAAACCCGAACTCTCCTCCGTCGGTAAATCTAGTACTTGCGTTTACATAAACGCATGAAGCGTCCACTCTGTTTAAAAATTCTTCGGCGGTTGTGTAGTTTTCGCTCACTATGGCTTCGGAGTGACCCGAACCGTATGTTTGGATATGGCTAACGGCTTCATCCAAATCTTTTACCACTTTTATAGATAGAATATTTGCTAAATATTCGGTATGAAAATCCTCTTCGTCGGCTTTTTGTACATCTATCACTTCACGGCACTTTTCACACCCTTTAAGCAAGGTCTTGTTTTCGTCAAATACTTTTTTTAGTATCGGTAAAATATCTTTGTATATTTTTTCATCCACCAAAAGAGTCTCCATAGCGTTGCAAACTCCCGGTCTTTGCACTTTTGCGTTTACGGCTATATCGACGGCTTTTTTAATATCGGCATCTTTATCTATGTATGTGTGGCACAATCCTTTATCATGTTTTATGACGGGTACGGTCGAGTTTTGAGATATGTATCTTATTAGATTTTCTCCACCGCGAGGGATTATCAAGTCCACATACTTATCCATCTTTATAAGCTTTGAAACTCCCTCTCTTGAATAATCGGGAAGAAGCGTAATAGCCTCTTTAGGCAGATTGAAACTCTCAAGCACTTTTCTTAGTACGGATGCTATCGCTATGTTACTGTTTTTTGCCTCTTTGCCTCCTTTTAGGATACAAACATTTCCGCTTTTAAAACACAAAGCGGCGGTATCGCTGGTGACATTGGGGCGACTTTCATATATGATACCGATAACTCCGATAGGTACGGATACCTTTTCTATCCTTAGGTTATCTTTATTGACCCACCCTTCAAGCACTCTTCCTACCGGCTCTTTTAGTGAGGCTATCTCTTTGATACCTTTTGACATAGCGTATATCCTGTTTTCATCAAGAAAAAGCCTATCAAGCAAAGCTTGACTTAAATCATCTTTTCTACTTACGGTCATATCTTGAGCGTTAGCGTTCAATATCTCATTGCGCTCTTTTTCCAAAGCGTCCGCCATAGCAATAAGTATCTCACTCTTTTTGGTAGGAGGCAGTGTCGATAATATCTCGCTTGCCTCTTTGGCTTTTTGCAAAAAACTCTCCATCTATTCGCCTCCTATGTCATATATTTTTCCGTATACCTCTTTATTTCGGTATAGTGAGGATTCTTTATCTATAGTATATTTATGTTCCGTATCAAACAGTATCATTTCAGCTTTATTTCCAACTTTTATAGCGTGGTCAATTCCCAATATTTTAGCAGGTGCGGTGCTTATTAGGTTTGATAGTGTCGAAAAATCGATAACGGAGTTTTTAACAAGATAGGTGTATGCCAATTTTAGAGTCAACTCCATAGTATCCGCACCCTCTTTAGCCTCTTCGAAAGCTACGTCTTTATAGATATACGATTTTGGAGAGTGTAATGAAGTGATAACGTCTATATCTCCGTTTTTCAATCGTCTTATCATCTCCTCTTTCTCGCTTTTTTCTCTCAAAGGGGCTATGAGTTTGGCTTCGGTATTAAAGTTGTCGCACTCGGTTTCATCCAGTATTAGATTGTGTAACGGCACTTCGGTAAAGACATTTTTGTTGCTTTTTTTGACGGCTCTTAGGATTTGAACCGATTTTGATGTGCTTATGCCTTGAAATAGTATCCTAACGTTAAAAAATGTCGCAAGTTCCACCACCTTCGATACTTCGGCTATTTGTGCGATTTTTGATATTCCTGGAAGCCCCAATTTAAAAGATAGCTCCCCTTCGTTTATCACTCCTTTGTTTTTTATACTCTCATCTTCACAAAAACAAAATATAGGTCTATTTTTCATACCCGCATACTGCATCACTCTTACAAGCAAGTTGCCGTCTATATCCGAACGGGTATATATAACTTTTGCACCTCTATTTAAAAATGTCGCTAAATTATTAAGTTTTTTATCTTTGTTTAGAGAGTTTACACTTATGGTAATCTTTGAGTTGTTCGACTTTGAGCCAATAGTGTCGTTTAAAAGCTCTAGTTGAGTGGAGTTTTCTATCCTCGGAGTAAAATCGTCTATAAGTACAAATCTTCCCACACCGCCGTTTTTTGCGGCTTTAAGCAACTTATCGAGATTTTTAGCGCTTAGCGTATCATCTAGTAGTCTTACGTTTGTATCTACTAATTTCGGTAAAAGATATTTTGATTTGGCGTCGATTATCCTTTCGTCTTGAAAAGGACGGATAGAAGCGTCGATCTCCTCTATGATGCCGTCAACTATCCTAATGTCGCCCTTTATGACTTTATCTTGAGTAACGATATTCGCATTTTTTATGAGCATATACATTCCTAAAGTTTTTATGCGTTATGATACCATATCTAATGCAAAATATCCTTTATATGCTTTATAAAATCCTCAGGCTTCATGTATCCGACCACTTTTTTATTTTTGATTTGCTTATGGTCGGTATCGAAAAAGAGTACAACGGGAGGTCCGAATACTTGATACTTTTTCATTAGATTTTTGTCTTCTTGCGTATTTTTCGTCACATCCACTCTTATAAGCTTAAAATCTTTAAATAGCTTTTGTACTTGCGGATTGCTGAATGTGTTGTGTTCCAACTCTTTGCAACTTACGCACCAATCAGCGGAAAAATCGACAAGAACGGGCTTTGTGGAGCTATTTATGGCATCATTCAACTCTTTTTCGTTTTTTACCACTTTAAAAGAGGGTTTAACGGCTTCGATAGGGCTATTTAAAGCATATGTTGATGTTTTTCTTAGGTTTTCCAAAGGATTCAAAGGATTTTCTCCTCCAAGAAACGCTCCTACAAATAAAACGATACCGTACAATAAAAAAACGATACCTATAACCTTTGACATCTTTTTGATGCCTTTTACATTCTCTTTCAAAGGCTCCAAAGCTCCAAGATAGACAGCAGAACCTATAAATAAAAACGACCACAAAAACATGGTGATTTGAGGATTTAGTATCCTTGAGAGCATATAAAGGGCTACCGCCAGCATAACCACACCGAAGATTTTGGAAACATTTTCCATCCATCCGCCGGGTTTTGGCATAAACTTACCGGCGCCAAGCCCGATAAGCAATAAAGGCATCCCCATACCCAAGCTCATGATAAATAAAGCCGCTCCGCCTAGTAAAGCATCTCCGGTTTGTCCGATATATATAAGCGCTCCGGCAAGCGGTGCCGCTACGCATGGACCCACTATCAAAGCCGATAAAAATCCCATAACCATAACGCTTATAAGCCCTTTACCTTTAGCTTTATCGCTTGTTTTATTGACTTTTGCCTGAAATGAGCTCGGAAGTTGCAACTCGTAATATCCAAACATCGAAAAAGCTAAAGCTACGAAAATAGCGGAAAAAATAACTATAACCCAAGGATTTTGCATATATATTTGAATATTCGCACCGAACAATCCGGCAAAAACCCCCGCTATCGTATAGGCTACCGACATCGATAAAACATATACCAAAGAGAGAAAAAAACCTCTTTTAGCCGACATATTCTCTTTGGACTGAGATACTATGATAGACGAAAGTATCGGTATCATGGGAAAGATACAAGGAGTAAGAGACAAAAGCAATCCAAACCCGAAAAAAGTTACAAGAACAACCCAAATACTGCTTTTAGCAAGCGTTTGAACTATCTTGTTCTCTTTTGATATCTCTTTTTTTTCTATTTTTTTAGGCTCGGAAACTTTTTTGATTTTATTTTTCTTTTCAAGACTATTCATAGCCCATTTGGAACCGCTATGCGAACCGTTTGACGCTTTGGTGTTGAGTTTGTTTTCCTTTAGGCTTAACTCATATATCTTTCTAACGGGAGAATAGCAAAGACCTAGTTTCGAACACCCCTGAAAAGAGAGTTTTAGCTTAATTTTATCTATATTTTTACCCAATTTTTCTTCTATTATTTTTTTCGGGATTTTAATATCGACGTTATCCGTATAGACTAAAAAATCATGATATTTTTCAGGTTTTGGAAAAGTTGCGTAATCGTTTAAAAAAATCTTTCGAGGATCGACGATATATAGTTTTATCTTATCTTTGTAAAGATATATTTTATCTCCCAATTTAATATTGACGTCGATTTGATCTTTTTTTAATACAACCGAAGGATTAAACGCTTGGTCTGCACTCAGTACGTTATCGTTTAAAGTAAAACCCGCTTGCAATTTTAGGCTAAAAATTAATGTAAAAAACAAAATTGAAAAAAGAGCTTTTTTCATCGGCACATCCTTTGTCAAAATATAAAATTGAAAAAAGTGCCATATTATACATAAAAATTAAAAATTTTGTGTTAATTTAAGATATTTATCGTGTAGTTTTAGATTTTTATGACGCTCGGAAATATCCGAGCGTCATTATCTCTGAAGATTTATTCAACCTCGGCGTCAATCACGTCGTCGTCGCCGGACTTGTCTTGAGAAGCTCCTCCTTGAGCGCCACCTGAAGGTTGCTCATCTTTTTTATACATAGCTTCCGCTAGTTTATGGCTAACATCACTCAAAGCTTTTACTTTCTCGTCAATTTGCTCTTTGGTGACATTGTCGTTTTTCAATGTCTCTTTTAGGTCGTTTAGAGCGGCTTGAACCTTATCTTTTTCAGCTTGGTCAATCTTATCGCCTACTTCGTTAAGAGTTTTTTCCGTTTGATGAGCCAAAGCGTCCGCTTGGTTTTTAGCCTCTATCAACTCTTTTCTCTTTTTATCTTCCTCTTTATGAAGTTCGGCATCTTTTACCATCTTCTCTATCTCAGCCTCATCGAGTCCGCTTGAACCCGTGATTTTGATCTCTTGAGCTTTACCTGTCGCTTTATCTTTAGCGCTAACAGTCAAGATACCGTTTGCGTCGATATCGAATGTAACTTCGATTTGAGGAACACCTCTTGGAGCAGGTGGAATTCCCTCAAGATTAAATTGTCCGAGAGATTTATTGTCTTTTGCAAACTCTCTCTCACCTTGCAATACATGAATTGTAACCGCACTTTGGTTATCTTCGGCTGTTGAGAATATCTGAGACTTCTTAACCGGTATGGTCGTACCTTTCTCGATTACTTTAGTAGTAACGCCGCCAAGAGTCTCTATACCCAAGCTTAGAGGTGTGATATCAAGGAGCAATACATCTTTTACATCACCTTTGATAACCGCACCTTGTATAGCCGCACCTATCGCAACTACTTCGTCAGGGTTCATAGATTTGTTAAGCTCTTTTCCAAAGAACGCTTTAACTTTCTCTTGAACCAAAGGAACTCTTGTGCTTCCTCCGACCATTACGATCTCTTTTATTTCATCTTTGTTTACATCACTCTCTTTGATAACTTCGCCTATCTTATCGATAGTTTCGTTTACCAAATCCTCAATCAAGCTTTCAAATTTTGCTCTTGTTATCTTTTTAACAAGGTGCTTAGGACCTGTTTGATCAGCTGTGATAAACGGCAAGTTTACTTCTGTTTCAGTAGCTGAAGATAGCTCTTTTTTAGCGTTTTCAGCAGCCTCTTTTAATCTTTGAAGAGCCATAACATCTTGTTTTAGATCGATACCCGTATCTTTTTTGAACTCTTCAACCAACCAATCTATAAGTCTGTTATCAA
>JAADDL010000137.1 GCA_013153915.1 Campylobacterota bacterium | reverse complement strand
TAGTTTTGATAATATAAAGTTTTAGTATTGCAATATAGATGTTATTCTTACATAAAGGTAAATTATGAAAAAATTTCTTTTATTGTTATTTTTATTAGCTAATTTATTTGGTGCTTCTACTTATGGGAAGGTAAGTGGATGTATGTTGCTTTATTATTATGATTATAATGGTTTATATGCACTTTTAAATTTACGAAATGTTTCTAAATTAGAAATGAATGATAAAGATGGGTATTTAACTTTTTATTATAATGGCGGTTCATCTTATATACAAGTAAATAAAGATGAAAAAGATAAAATTATAAAAGCTTTTATATTCTGCAATAATAAATGAAACTAACAAACGAGCAAGAAAAAATAGTAAAACTATTTAAAAAAAGGAGGATTACCGAGCTTGGATTTTAAAAGTGCGTATATCAAACTCTACAAACTCTAAGTCTCAAACATCTAACCTCTTAATATCCCGTTAATACACACATGATAAAATCGGTTAAATAATAAAGGAGTGACCTTATGGTAAATACAATTAAAAAAATAGTGATAGGATTGACGGTGATTTCCGTATCTTTGTTGGCGGATATGGATAGATGTGTCTCTTGTCACGGAGTGGACTTTGAGAAAAAGGCGTTAGGTATAAGTAAAGTTGTAAAAAATATGAGTGAAGAGGAGATAAAAAAGGCGCTTGACGGATACAAAAAGGGTGAAGGCGGTAGCGCTAAAGGCATCATGATACAAGAGGTAAATATGGGTGTCGATACCGACGCTATGGCGGCTGACATCTACAATGAGATACATACGCCCGGTTTTCACGAGCCTGATGATGAGTTTATATTTCAAAAAAGACTTAGCGTGCAAACTCTTCACAAGATCAAAGCCGAACTAAAAAAAGCGACTCAAGAGGATATGAAAAAGATATCATCACAAATCAAATCCGCCGCGTTTACCATGTATGTTTACGATAAACTGCTTCGCAAAAAAGTGGATTTTGACAGTTTTAAACCTAAAAAATTGACACTGCAAGATATACTGGATATCGTAACAAACGTAAAAAAATGTGTAGATCACTCTTTTAGCGAAGATGAGATCGTTAAGTGTAGAGTAGAGTTTTTAGACCTTGCCGGAACGATCACCAAAAATGAAGAAAAAAAAATAAAAAGCAAAATGAAAAAAGCGCCCATCTATACGGGTGCGGGTGCGGTTGATATAAGCAAATACATAAACGCTTCGCACGAAAACAACCAAACAAAGCAGTAAAAAAAGCTCATGCGGTAAATTTAAAGGATAATAACCAAATGAAACAGCTATTTATCATCTTTTTTACTGCTTCACTGCTTGTTGCCGGCCATGTCAAGTGGCTTGGCAACTACGATAAAGCACTACAAAAAGCCAGAGATGAAAATAAAACCTTGATGGTACTACTGATAAAAAATAATTGCGAAAAATGTAAAAATGTAGTCAAGGATATATTTACCGACAAAGAGTACATAGACAAACTAAACAAACACATCGTATCCGTGATAGTCAATATAGACAACAAACACAGCTTTCCGATAGAGATGTACTGGTCCAACATCTATCCGACGCTATTTTTTGTCGATAGTCAAAGCGAAACTTTTATAAAAGAGCCGATACATCATATAACGGCGGAGGATATCGAGTCTTTTATCTCCAAGATAGGACGATAATCACACCTTTACTCTAAGCTCCAAAGCTTTTGACAAAGAAAGCATATCTACATTTTCCAAGTTTATACCCGTAGGCACCCCTTGGGCAATCTTTGTAAATTTCAAATCAAAATCCTTCATTTTATCTTCAAGAAAAAATATAATCGCATCGTTAGACAAAGATGGAGTAAAGGCGAAAATCACCTCTTTAACCCCTTTATTTAAAATGCCATTTAATTTTTCCATATCCAAATCTTCAAGACTCTCAAACACAAAGTATCTGCCGTCATACTCCGTGTTTTCCTCTAAAACAAAGATATCTTTAGCGTCTTCCACGATACAAAGCTTACTTGCGTCTCTACTTTCATCATCACATATAGCGCATATCTCATCCTCGCTTAAAGCCCCGCAAATTTCACATTTTCTTATGGCGCTTACGGCGCTTTCTATCGCATGAGATATTTTCAGAGCCGAAAAAGTATCTTTTGCGACCATATGATAAGCGTATCTTAAAGCTGATTTTTTTCCTACGGTGGGTAGCGTATTTAACGCATCTACAAGGTTGTTAAACTTTTCAAGTCCGTATTTTTTCATAAAAGCGATTATACAGTTTTTTATTTTAATCAATGTTAAAACATATTTTTAGTATAATCCAAGATTAAAAATTTTATAGCTGAGGTTGATAAGTTGGAGATAGATTATTACGAAGTTTTAGAAGTTTCAAGAGACGCAAGCGCCGAAGAGATAAAAAAGGCGTATAGAAAACTGGCTCTAAAATACCATCCCGACAGAAACCAAGGCGACAAAGAAGCCGAAGAGAAGTTTAAGCTTGTCAATGAAGCTTATCAGGCTTTGGGAGATGAGAAAAAGAGAGCTATTTACGACAGATACGGAAAATCAGGACTAGACTCGCAAGGCTTTAGCCACTATAGCGATATGAATAGCGAAGATATTATGGATGATTTAAGCTCTATTTTCGAGTCGGTTTTCGGGCAAGGTTTTGGAGGATTTGGCGGTTTTGGTTCTCAAAAACGAAGAAAGAAGTATAAATACACGCTTGATATAGAGACCAAAGTCGTACTCGATTTTCACGAAGCCGTTTTCGGATGTAAAAAAGAGATAGAGTATACCTACAAAAAACCTTGCGAAGTTTGCGACGGAACGGGCTCTGAAGACAAAAAGACCCAAACTTGCCAAAATTGCGGCGGCAGAGGACAGGTGTATTATCGACAAGGATTTATGACATACTCTCAAACTTGTGAAGTTTGCGGAGGTAGTGGAGAAATAGTAAAAAATAGATGTAAAAATTGTAAAGGTTTAGGATACACTAAAGAGTCCGCAAAAGTTACCGTCGAGATACCCGAAGGTATAGATAACGACAACCAAATAAGGGTAGCGGGGAAAGGAAATATCGGAGAAAACGGTGAAAGAGGCGACTTGTATGTGAGAATCATCGTCAAAGAGGATGAGCATTTTGTCAGACATAACGACGATGTATATATAGAAGTTCCGGTATTTTTCACTCAAGCGGCACTTGGAGAAACTATAAAGATACCTACTTTAAGGGGCGAAGATGAGCTTAAATTGCCTATCGGAGCTAAGGATAAACAGCAATTTATCTTTAGAGGCAAAGGTATCAAAAACGTTCACACGAAAAGAGAGGGTAACTTGATAGTACAAATAAGAGTCAATTATCCAAAAAAACTAAACTCCGAACAAGTGGAATTGTTAAAAAAATTGCAAGATTCTTTCGGATACGAAAGCAATACGGATGAAAAAAAGTATGAAGGTGTCTTTGATAAGATCAAAAATTGGTTTAAAAAGTAAAGGATGATACATGAAATTAAGAAAATTTTTCAAAATTATTATTGCGGTCGCGCTTTTTGGTTTTATATCCATAAATGCCGCTCAGGATAAAGAGCACAACACTTTTACGTTTAAAGATTTAAACGGTAAAACGGTCGTAATGAACACTTATACCCAAGGTATTCATTTTAAAGGCGAGGAAGGCAAAGTCGTACTTCTTGATTTTTTCGGCAATATGTGTCCCCCTTGTCTTATGGAGATACCCGAACTCATTGAATTACAAAAAGAGTTTAAAGACAAATTTAAAATCATCGCTTTTCAAGTACAAACAAGAGCGACCGACGATGAAATGAGAGAATTCGTTAGACAGCGCAATATAAACTACACGGTAATAAACAATAGCGATCCAAAAGTTTTTGATTTTACGGATTATATCTCGGCTAAGACGTCTTGGAAAGGTATGATTCCTTTTGCCATACTGTTTGATACAAACGGAGACGCGGCCAAAGTCTATCTCGGCATGAAAAGTAAAAAAGAGTTTGAAAGAGATATAGAATATCTCTTAAAGAAAAAATAGATTTTGCAAAATATTTTCGACTACGATATACCACCGATAAATAAAGAGTCCTTTTGGACTCTTTTGCAAAAAGATAACATACAAATCA
>JAADDL010000107.1 GCA_013153915.1 Campylobacterota bacterium | reverse complement strand
CTTATGGCGAGTGTCATAAAGATGGATCTAAACGCTAAATACGGCGCTAACAACTTTCACACAAAAGGTGCGGAAAAGTTTGCAAAACTTGTAGCAAAATATACCAACAATACGGTACAGATAACCGTTCACGCGGGAAGCTCTTTAGTAAAAGGAAATCCTCTAAAAGCGGTCAAAGACGGCACGGTAGCATTGACCGATATGTTTATCCCTTTTACTTCGGGAGGCGGAAAGGTATTTGGTATCTCCGCACTTCCTTTTATAGCAAACTCTTATGCGGATGCTTATAGACTATACCAAATCTCAAAACCGGCTTATGAAAAAACATTTAAAAAATGGAATCAAAAACTGCTTTATGCGGTATCTTGGCCGCCAAGCGGACTATACACTAAAAAACCTATCAAATCGATAGCCGATTTTAAAGGTTTAAAGACAAGAACTTACGATAAAAACTCGGCAACTTTTATCAATATGGCAGGAGGAAGCGCAGTAGCTCTCGCTTGGGGAGAGGTTTACTCCGCCCTTAGAACGGGTATGGTAAACTCAGTCGTTACATCTTCCGCTTCAGGAAAAGACGGTAAATTTTGGGAAGTTTTGGACTACTTCACCAAGATAAACTACGCTTATCCGTTACAAGCCGTCACTATCAACCTTGACTACTGGAACGCTCTTTCAAAGCCTCAACAACAAGCTATCTTAAAAGCGGCGAAAGAGACTGAAAAAGCTCAATGGCAAGCCTCTAAAGATGAGGATAAGATAGCTCTTAAAACTTTAGCCGAGCACGGTATGAAGATCTCAGACGCTACTCCCCAGCTAAAGAAAAGTCTTGATGAGATAGCTAACAAGATGTTAAAACAGTATCTTGAAGACGCATCTCCTATGATCAAAAAGATCTTTAAAGAGTATAGAAAATAAGATATGAAGTTCATATGCAAACTATCGGATAAGCTCCAAACCTTTGGGGCTTATCTCTCGTCATTGTTATTTATAGCGTTAACTCTTTTGATACTAACGGAGATCGTAGCTAGGTCTTTTTTCAATGTATCTACGATGATAGCCGACGAATATAGCGGATACTTCTATCTTGCAGCTATCTTTATCGGTCTTGGATATACATTTAAAGAAGACGGGCACATCAGGATCAATGTTTTAACATCAAGACTATCCAAAAAAGCCAACAGATATATAGACATCTTTGCAGGTAGCATAACTCTTGTTTTGATACTATTTATCCTTTACAACTCCATACTGATGGTAAAAGAGTCTTATGAGTACGATATGGTATCCGAAACCGTTTCGGAAACTCCGATATACTTAACGCAACTTGCCATGCCTATAGGACTTTTTCTCTTTGCGTTGGCGGTTTTGAGCTTTATATTAAGAAGGATAGCAAATGATAAGTGATCCGTTGATACTCACCGTCGTTTTGATGGTGATAATGTTTACCTTTTTGCTATCTTCTATCTGGATAGCCATATCTTTGATACTTACGGGTATAGCCGGAATGTTGATATACAAAGTTCACTTGCCGCCCGGCATCCACATCATAGATAAGATAGGAGATCTGCTTAGCCAGTCTCTATACGACTCCTTAAACTCTTGGTCGTTGGCGGCTTTACCTCTTTTTATCTTGATGGGAGAGATACTCTATAGAAGCTCTATCTCCGATAGGCTCTTAAACGGACTTATGCCGTGGCTTGGAAAGATACCGGGTAAACTTTTGCATATAAATGTAGCGGCTTGTTCGCTTTTTGCGGCGGTTTCGGGCTCATCCGCGGCAACTACGGCGACGGTCGGAAAGATAACTCTAAACGAACTTAAAAAAAGAGGATATAAAAAATCCCTAGCTATCGGTTCATTAGCGGGTAGCGGAACGCTTGGGTTTTTGATACCGCCGAGTCTTATCATGATCATATACGGTGTTTTAGCCGATGTTTCGATAGGAAAGCTATTTATCGCGGGTATCTTGCCGGGGCTTCTTTTGGCAAGCGTTTACTCAGGATACATCATGATAGTCTCTTTGCTTGATAAAGACGCCGTACCTAAAACGGAGGAGAATTTTACTTGGGAAGATAGACTAAAATCATTTAGGGATTTGATACCGACATTTTTACTGATAGCTTTGGTGTTAGGTAGTATCTACGGCGGATTTGCCACCCCTACCGAAGCGGCGGCTTTGGGAGTTGCCGGCTCTATCGTTTTGGCTTTATATTTTAAGACTTTAAGCTGGAAACTCTTTAGAGAGTCTATGTTTAACGCCGTGAAAACAACCGTCATGATAAGCTTTATCATTGCGGGTGCGGGATTTCTCTCGCAAGTTGTCGGCTTTTTGGGGATAGCTAGAGCCATAAGCGAGTATATCGCCTCTTTACACCTCTCGCCGTACCACCTCATCATAGTCGTGGGCATTATGTATATCATTTTAGGAATGATACTTGACGGTATCTCCATAGTGGTTATGACTCTGCCTATCGTGCTACCTATCGTCACCCAAGCGGGTTTTAGCCCTTTGTGGTTCGGTATATTTTTGGTTTTTATGGTGGAGCTTTCTCAAGTAACGCCACCTGTAGGATTTTCACTCTTTGTGATACAATCCATCTCAGGCGAAAAGATAGAGTATATCGTAAAGGCTACATTTCCGTTTTTTATCATAATGTTGGTAGTCGTAGCCATAGTTACGGCATTTCCGCAGATCGCTTACTATCTGCCTTCAAAAATGATAGGATAAAATATGCTTTTAAATAGTGATTTGGCCGAGGGTTTCGGCACTTGGAAAAAGGGAAACGATGAAGAGATAATGCGCTATATCGATATGGCTAATTTAGCTTGCGGATTTCATGCGGGAGACCCGCTCGTGATGACAAAAGCCGTCAAATCCGCAAAACAAAACGGCATCACTATAGGAGCGCATCCGGGATATCAAGATTTGATAGGATTTGGCAGAAGAAGCATACCCTATGCGAAAGAGGAGTTAAAAGCCGCCATCATATACCAAATAGGCGCTTTAAGAGCCGTAGCAAACTCTCAAGACTATGATATAAGCTATGTAAAGCCTCATGGGGCGCTCTACAACGATATGATGAAAGATGAAGAGATCTATAAGACGATGCTAGAAGCGTTAAGCTCATACGATAGGGGCTTAAAACTGATGATACTATCTAGTTTAAAAAACCCATCATACAAAACTTTGGCTGATGATTTCGAGATTGAGCTTATTTATGAAGCTTTTGCCGATAGAGCGTATGACGATGAGGGGTTTTTAGTCTCAAGAAAGGTAGAAGGAAGCGTCATAAGCGATGTGGAGAGTATCTTAAAAAGGGTAAAAGAGTTGCAAGATAGCGGAACTATCCGCTCTATAAACGGTAAAACACTCCATTTAAAGGTTGATTCTTTATGCGTTCACGGCGACAATCAAAAGGCGCTTGAACTGACAAAAAGGATAAGAGAGATCTTGTGATGGAGTTTGAGCCTGCGGGAGTTGACGGGGTTATCATCTATTTTGACGACAAGATAGATGAAAAAACTTCGCTAAAGATAGGATTTTACTATCGCAGTCTAAAGAGTCTAAACGATCCCGATATCCTTAGTATCATCCCCTCATACACGACCCTTTTTATCAGATACGATTTAAAAAGATACGACTTTACCTCTTTTGTAAATTATATAAAAGATAGATTTTCACGCTTTAAAGATAACAAAGATGAATCCAAAGAGCAAAAAAGGCTTATCGTTCCGGTATATTACGACTTGGAGGTGGGTTACGACCTACAAAGAGTAGCAAAACTCAACTCCATAACCGTAGATGAAGTGATAACTTTACACTCAAAAAGAGAGTATCTTGTCTATACCATCGGTTTTTTACCCGGATTTGCGTATCTTGGAACGGTAGATGAAAAGATAGCCGCTAAAAGGCTGGAGCATCCTAGAGATATGATACCAAAAGGCAGCGTTGCCATAGCCGACACCCAAACGGCGGTATATCCAAAAGATAGCCCGGGAGGATGGAATATCATAGGGAGAACGACACTTGATATGATAGATAGCAAATTTAACACGATAGTTCAAATGGGTGATATAGTAAAGTTCGAACCCGTCTCTAAAAGCGAGTTTCTAAAAAACGGCGGTAAGATATGAGGATAT